>CAJXPN010000717.1 GCA_913058025.1 uncultured Myxococcales bacterium
ACGAGATTTCTGCCTGTCTCGTGGGCTCGGAGATGTGTATAAGAGACAGGGATGTCGCGGTCGACACGGTGAACAACGTCTTGAGCGCGTCGCTCGTGCACTTCAGCATACGCGCCGCCCGCGTCGTCGAGGCGGCAGGCCCCACCGATGACGCCGGCACAGGCGACGCGGGCATGAGCGACGCTGGCACAGGCGACGCCGGCACGAGCGACGCCGGCACGGGTGACGCTGGCATGAGCGACGCGGGAGCGCACGACTCGGGTGGATCAGACGTCGGCGTCGACGCAGGCCCCGATGCAGACGGCGACGGTGTCCTGGACAGCGCAGACAACTGCCCGGACCTGCCCAACGCCGATCAGGCCGACGCCGACGGCGACGGCGCGGGCGACGCCTGCGCGCGCGCCATCTACGTCGAGCTCGAGTGGGACGACACCTCCAGCGACTTCAACCTGTACTACCTTCATGAGAACGCGACGAGCTGGACCGACCCGATGTGGGCGCTCTTCTGGCAATGGCGCATGGCGAGCTGGGAGGGCGCGCAGGGTGACCCGTCGTACCCGATCGACCACACGACGGGGCCTGGCCCGGAGAGCGTGGTCCACCGCGAGGCCGGCGATCGGGTCCACTACATCGGCGTCGACAACTACAACTCCAACGGGTTCCCAGCCGCGACCGCGACCGTGCGCGTCTACCTGCGCGGTGAGCGCGCGCCGACGTTCGAAGCGAGCAAGACGCTTGGCCAGGGTGACTTCTGGGCCGTCGCGCGGATCGAGCCTGGTCCTGGCGCCGTCGTCGCGCTCGTGGATCAGGACGAGGACGGCATCCCCGACGACTGGGACAACTGCCCGACCGCCCCCAACTTCGACCAGGCCGACGGCGACGGCGACGGCCTTGGAGACGCCTGCGACTGAGCCTCATCCGAAGCCATTCTCCACCGAGCGAACGCGCATGAACGAGAACATCAACGAGCTCTTCGGCGACCTCCGGTCGATGCTCACCTCGAGCGACCCGGACCCGCGCGAGCTCTTCTGGCTCCTCGAGAGCGCGTACGCCGAGGAGCCGGGCATCTACGAGGCGCAGTGGCACCCATATCTGCGCTCGTACGCGCCGATCGAGCTGCTCATCACGAGCATCGAAGAGCTCGACGCTCTGACCAAGCTGCTGCCGGAGGGCTCGGAGCAGGCGGTCACCCTGTCCATGGTCGGGCACCACCTCCGCGCCTGGAACTTCGCGCACATCGCCGACGCACCGGGCGCGCTGTTCCTGAGCACGCTCGACATCTCGGACAACAAGGCCCAGAACCACTACCCGAGCGCGTTCGCGCACTCGAAGACGCTGGTGAACCTGCGCACGCTGCGCATGGCCGACTGCGACCTGCACGAGTTCGTCGCGACGTGGATCCTGCGCTCGCCGTTCCTCGCGACGGTCGAGGAGCTGGACCTGTCAGGCAACCCGTTGCTCACCGCGGACGTCGAGGCGCTGGCCGAGACCGAGCACATCGGGAACGTGAGGCGCCTGGGGCTGGCGCGCTGTGGACTGAACGACGACGCGCTCAACGCGATCATCTCGAGCGAGCGATTCGAGCACCTCGAGGCGCTCGACCTCGGCGAGAACACCTTCTCGCAGAAGGCGTTCCTCACCTTCGCCGCGTGGCCCCAGCTCGCCGAGCTGACGTCCTTCGTGCTCCCGTGGGGCGACATCACGCTGAAGACGCGTGAGAAGATGCTCAAGTCCCCCTACCTCACCGAGTCGGCCAAGGACTTCCTCTTCGCCAAGACGATCCCGAAGAAGAAGCGCAAGCGCTGAGGCGGGCTCACGCCTCGTGCGCGACGCCGCGAGAGTGGCTCATCCGCTGGGCGAACCGGTAGACGTGGTAGGTCATCTGGTCGAGGTGGCGGGCGCACTCGATGTCGACGTTGGCGTCGCGCGCGGGGTAGGTCCCCAGGGCGGTCTGGTCGAGGACGCGCGCGCGGAACTCGCGCCGGGCCTGCGCGCTCGCGCGCCACGTCTGCTCGAGCGACTCGCGGACGTCGCGGCCGGTCGCGGGGTCCTCGTCGGCGATCCAGGGCGCGGCGGCCTCGAGCACGTCGAGCGCGCGCGCGCGGACCTCGAAGGACGACATGTCCAGGTGCTCGGAGTGCTCGAAGGGGGCGCGCGCGATCACCTGGACGAGCTGGTCGAGGTAGTCGAGCGCGTGGATGACGTCGACGTGGCGCTTCTGGGCGACCTCGTCGATGCGATCGAGGTCGCGCAGGGTCTCGACGAAGTCGTGGGTGGAGGCGACGGCGGCGGCCAGCCGCGCGTCGACCGCGGGGTCGACGTCGACGGGCGGGTCGCCGACGCGGGCGCGGGCGGTCTCGACGGCCAGCCGCGCGATGTCGAGGACGGTCGCGCGGATCGCGACCACGGCGAGCGCGCCGTGGTCGGCGAGTGAGGGGTCGAGGTGCCGGGTCAGGTGTGGCCCGCGCTCGGGGACGACGCGCTCGACGAAGGCGGAGAAGCGGGTGAGGAAGGGCGCGATGAGCGCGACCCCGGCGAGGTTGAAGAGGGTGTGGAACGCAGCGAGCGCGACGGTCGCGTCGGCGGGCTCGACCAAGGCGACCGCGCGCACGAAGAGGGGTAACGAGAGGAAGGCGACGGCGCCGGTGACGACGTTGAAGAGCAGGTGGGCGAAGGCGACGCGGCGCGCGGAGGTGCCGGCGCCCAGGATCGCGAGGCCGGCGGTCGTGGTGGTCCCGACGTTGGCGCCGATGACGATCGCGGCGGCCTGCATCATCGAGGCGTTGCCCGAGTACACGGCGGTCAGCGTGATGGCCATGGCGGCCGAGGAGGACTGCATCAAGGACGTGAGCGCGAAGCCGATGCCGACGAGCCCGAGGCGGCCCAGCCAGGTGTCCCGAGGCAACGTCTCGGGGCTGATGACGCTCGACATCTGTGACATGCCCTCCTGGAGCACGTCGAGGCCCACGAAGAGGATGCCGAAGCCCGCGAGCGCGAGGCCGAGGTTCCGGGCGCGGCCGCGCGCGAACAGCCGGGTCAGCGCGCCCACGCCCACGAGCGGGAGCGCGGCGATCCCGACGGAGAACTTGAGCCCGAGGGTCGCCACGATCCAGCCGGTGGCCGTGGTGCCGATGTTCGCGCCGAGGATCAGCCCGAGCGCCTGCTGGAACGTGAGCAAACCGGCGGCCACGAAGCTGATCGTGGCCACGGTGGTCGCGCTCGAGGACTGCACCAGCGCGGTCAGGAAGGCGCCTGAGAGCATCGCCTGTAGCGGGCGCCGGGTGAACCGGAGGAGGAGCTGGCGGAGCGAATCACCGGCGGCCTCGCGCAGCCCGTCGGTCGCCAGGACCATCCCGATGAGGAAGAGCCCGATCCCGCCCAGGACCTGCGAGAACATCTCGAAGCTCATTGCCTCACACCTCCGCTTGCCCTCACGCGGGCGCCAGACTCACGAACGCCGCCGAGCATAGCACGGCGCCACGACGTGGCCACGACGAGGGGCC
>CAJXPN010000718.1 GCA_913058025.1 uncultured Myxococcales bacterium
TCTACACAGAGTAGATCGTCGGCAGCGTCAGATGTGTATAAGAGACAGAGTAAGGACCGCTCGTTCGTTCGTGACATGCCACTCCCTGTCGGTTGAGGGCGCCTCGGAAGGAGGCGCTTCCATCATGACTGTAGCAAGAGGGAGCGGGAGTGGGTGATCCCATAAATCTCCCATACGACGTTTGAGGGGCCTGAGGGTGTCACGGCCGGTTGGGCGTGAGGACATGGAGGGTAGGGGGGGAGGTGTGTTCGAGGGTGAAGACCTGGAGCGCGCCGTGGCGCGTGAGCACCGCGGCGACGTCGGCGGGGTCGTCGGCGAAGGTCGCGCCGCCGAAGGAGGGCGTGGGTGGGCGGCCCTGGTAGACGACGTGCTCGCCCGCCGCCGTGCGCGCGATGATGTCCGTGGGCGTGAGCGCGAGCGGCTCGACGCCGGGGAGCGTCCAGACGGGGAGGGCGCCGTCGAGAGGGATCAGGCGCGCGCGCGGCGGCGCGTAGTCGTAGACGAGCGCGGCGCCGTCGACGATGCCGATGAGGCGCGCGCCCTGCGTGGGCTGGAGGTTGGGGAGAGGGGTCCAGTCGGCGCCGTCGTGCGTGACGAGCTCGAGCACCCCGTCCAGGCTCACGCCGAGGACGAGCCGTCCCTGATAGTGAGAGAGGGCGACGCCATCGACAGAGCCGGACGCGCCGGAGAGGGCGAAGGGCTGAGCGCCCGCGATCACGCCCGACTGAGACCCCGACACGTAGACCTTCGCGGCGCGCCCGTTCGCGGTGTCTTCGCGTTCGACCCAGGCCATGAAGACCTCGTCTTCAGTGGCGAGGAGGGTGGGCGAGGTCGCGTTGCGCGAGCGGTCCGACTCGACAGGGTACTCGCCGTGGTCCCAGGCGCCGCGCGACCATGTGCTCAGGTAGACGTCCCCCGAGGACGAGGTGACGCTCGTCGAGGAGTCGACGGAGTATGCGACGAAGACGACGCCGTCGAGGCTGGCGACGTCGTGGCTCAGGATGCGCCGGCCGGGGTGGCGAGATGCGGCGTCGCCCAGCGGCGTGAGCGTGTCCGCGTCCGAGGTGTAGACGAGGAGGTCGTGGTCGGTGCATGTGCGGGACTGGATCTGGACGCAGTCCGTGGCGGCGGCGGCGGCGCCGTCGTCATGGGGTGTGGCGGAGACCGACGATCCATTGAGTGAGGTGAGGGGGCCCGAGCTCAGCTCGCCGAAGGCGGGGTAAATCCACGCGGCCTGGTATGGGCCGAGCGGGTTGCCCGCGCGGTCCAGGATCGAGGCAGAGAGCGACACGGAGACCTCGTCGAACGCCGCGAACGACATCGCGGGGTCGAACGGTGAGCCGTACGCGACCTGGATCGTGTCGTCCTCGGTGGCCCGGACGTAAGCGTCGTAGGGGCGACCGTCGAGCGTGACCGTGGCGGCGCCGCGGGTGACGCTGTCGGGGTCGATCGGTTCGTCGAAGCGGATGAAGACGCCGAGCGAGGTGGCCGCGCGGGTGGAGCCCGCCTCGGGCGTCTGGCCGGCGACGGTGGGCGCGGTGCGGTCGACGCGCACGGCGCGCGCCTCGCTCTGTTCGAACAGGTCGTAGTCCATGCGCGCCCGCGCCACGACGTCGTAGGTCCCCTCGGGGAGCGAGGACGTGTCCCACGTGAACGTGTAGGGCGTGGCGAGGTCGGCGGCGATCACGATCTCCTCACCGTCGAACGCGGCGACGAGGTCGACGGACGCGGGCTCGCCCGTCACCGAGACCGAGAGCTGGATCGTGGAGTTCGTGGCGGCGGGGCCGCTGGGGTCGTCGATGGAGACGGTGACGGCCTCGGTGAGGTCGCTGTGGGAGGCGTCCTCCTCCTCGGGCGGGGCCGCGTCGGCCTCGACCGCGGCGTCGGAGGGGTCCTTCGGGCCGGCGTCGATGGGCATCGTGTCGTTCGACGCGCCCGCGTCCAGGGGTCCCAGCTGGACGCTCCCGGAGTCGTTGGCGCCGCATGCCTGGAGGGAGAGGGCCGCGAGCGCGAGCGTGATGAGTGGGGCGATGTCGAAGCGTCGCATGGTGTTCTCGATGCGTGTTCGAGTGGGCGCCAGCGTCGTCGGGAGAGCGGGCAGCGGTCAGCACGCGCACTATACCCAAGCGCGGATCTGGTACAAGCGATGGGCTCGGCGCGAGAAACAGCTTGCGTGAGCGGGGCGAGGGTCCGAGGTTGTGGGCGCGATGAGGTCGCGCGCGGCGGCCTACGCAAGAACAACAGGAGGAGCGCATGTCGAACAAGCAGGTCACGGTCATCGATCACCCGTTGATTCAACACAAGCTCTCGCTGATGCGAAAGAAGACCACGAGCACGGCGGGTTTTCGTAGGCTTCTCAGTGAGATATCGCTGCTCATGGGTTATGAGGTCACGCGGGACATGCCGTTGACGCTCGAGGAGATCGAGACGCCTCTGGCGGTGATGAACGCGCCCATTCTTGACGGCAAGAAGGTGGTGTTGATTTCGATCCTGCGCGCGGGCTCGGGGCTCCTCGACGGCATCCTGCCGTTGATCCCGTCGGCGCGCGTGGGGCACGTGGGGCTGTACCGCGATCCCGAGACGCTGAAGGCGGTGGAGTACTACTTCAAGGTCCCCGAGGGGATGGAGGACCGGGACGCGATCGTGGTGGACCCGATGCTTGCGACGGGCCACTCGGCGATCTCGGCGATCTCGAGGATCAAGGAGTCCAACCCGAGATCGTTGAAGTTCCTTTGCCTCTTGGCGGCGCCGGAGGGGATCGAGGCGTTCCACGAGGCGCACCCGGACGTGCCACTGTTCACGGCGGCGATCGACGAGCGCCTCGACGATCACGGGTACATCGTGCCGGGTCTCGGGGACGCCGGAGACAGGCTCTACGGGACGAAGTGAGGGGTACGCTGGGCGCGCTCAGCCACGATCGGAGTTGATCTTGGCGACGACGGCGCGCATCAGCGGCCTGGGCGTGAAGCGGGCGGAGACGGCGGTGGCCTTGTTCTTGAGGCCAGGGACGACGAGGGACTTGCCCTTGTCGAAGCCGTCGACGCCCGCGCGCGCGACCTGCTCCGGGGTGGCGACGCCGGCGGCGAAGAGCCAGGAGTTCTCGATGTCGGCGCCCGCCTGGAACTCGGTGCTCGTGGCGCCGGGGGAGAGGTTGGTGACGGTGACGCCGTGGGGGCGTAGCTCGGCGACCAGCGCCTCGGTGAGCGAGTACACGTAGGCCTTGGTGGCGTAGTAGACGGCCATGTTGGGGCCGGGCTGGAAGCCCGCGGTGGAGCCGACGTTGAGGACGCCGCCGCGGCCGCGCGCGATCATGCCGGGGGTGAAGGCGCGGGTGAGCGCGGTCAGGGCGGTGACGTTGATCTGGATCATGCCGAGGAGGCGCGCGGGGTCGGCCTGGGCCATGGGTCCGGACTGGCCGATGCCCGCGTTGTTGACGAGGACGTCTACGTCGCTGTCTCTTATACACATCTCCGAGCCCACGAGACAGGCAGAAATCTCGTA
>CAJXPN010000719.1 GCA_913058025.1 uncultured Myxococcales bacterium
CGGCCAGGTAGGACGTGTACGGGGTCACCAGGCCGAACTTCTTGGCCAGTCTGATGACCTCGGTCTTGAGCTCGGGGACCTCGCCGTTGAGGCGGATCTGCTCGAGCAGGAAGCCGACCTTGCGCGTGGCCCAGAGCTTGGGGAGGAACTCCAGCGGCTCGGAGAACTCGCTCGTGGGCGCGCCTGAGACCTTGGGGGACTTCTTCTTGGCGCCCTTCGAGCCGCCGAAGGCGTACTCCTTGAGCTCGGGGCCGGCCTTGCCGGTGACCTTGACCGTGTCGAAGGCGCCGCGGTAGCGCCCGAACAGGAGCACCTGGTCGCCGCGGAACAGGTCCGGGATCGGCGTCGGGTAGATGTCGTAGGCGCGGGCGCCGCCGAAGTCGATGCCGATGCCCGTGAGCACGGGCGAGGAGATGCGCGTGTAGAGCGCGGAGACGGCGGCCTCGAGGTCCTCGGCTGGCTTGACGTAGTCGGAGCGACCGCCCGCCTTCGAGGCGACGCCGTCGAGCAGCGACGTGTTCACGTCGAAGCCTAGGCCGAACGTGAACACGCGCGTCCTGTCGCTCTGCGCCTTCGCGTTCACGAGCTGGACGATCCGCTGCGGGTCGGTCTCACCGACGGTGGGGATCCCGTCGGTCACGAAGATCACCTGGTGGGGCTTGTACTCGTCGGTCTGCTGGCTGAGCGCGAGCTCGAGCGCCGGCTGGATCGCCGTGCCGCCCGCGGGCTGGAGGTCCCGCGAGAACGACAGCCCCTTCGAGACGTTGTCCACGGTCGCCTGGACCGGGCGCTCGAACAGCGGCTCGACGTCGGTCGAGAACCGCACCACGTTGAAGTGGTCCTGGGGCTTGAGCCGCTGGAGGCAGAACGCGAGCGTCTTGCGCGCCTGCTCCATCTTCTCACCGGCCATCGAGCCCGACGTGTCCATCACGAACGTGAACGTCTGGCCGATCTCCTCGTGCGCCTCGACGTCCACGCGCGGCGCGAGCGCCATCATGAAGTAGCCGGGCTCGCCGCCGTCGCCGTCTGGGTCGTGCGTCATCACGTTCAGGCCGATCTCCTTCTTGGAGAGGCCGATGAAGAGCTCGAAGTCACGGTCGAGTTCGGCGTACATCTCCTCGGTCCCCAGCACGATCTGGTTCGTCGCCTTGCGGTGCGTCGAGATCTTGTGGGTGGGCGAGTACGCGGTGGTGATGGGGATGGGCGAGAGGACCCTGGCGGTGAGCGTGAAGTCCTGGGCGGTCTTGGCGGTCACGTAGTCGGAGCCCACGGCGAGCGGGTAGACGTAGCGGTACATGCCCGCGCGCTTCTCGAGCACCTGGGCGAACTTGATCTCGAGCTTCTGCGTGCCGTTGGCGGGGATCGGGAAGATCGACGCCTTGAACATCCGGCCGTCGATGTACTCGATCATGCCCGGGTCCTCGACCCGGCGCACGATCGACTCGTAGATCCGGCGCGCCTCGTTCTTCTCGAGCACCGCGCCCGGGGTCTTCTTCCCGTTGATCCACAGGTTGAAGTCGCTGACCGTGGCGCCCTCCGGGATCGGGAACACGAAGGTCGCCTCGAGCGGGCGGTTCGTGTGGTTGCGGAAGACCTGGGTGATCTTGGTCGCGGCGGCGGTGTTCGTGATCGTCACGTCGACGCGGTGGCTCTCCACGTCGAACGGCCGCACGGCCGTGTCCTTCGGGATCAACAGGCCGATCGCGTGCGCGTCCTGGGGCGCGGCGACTCCGGCGAGGAGCGTGATGGCTCCGAGCGCTGCCAGCGCGAGTCGTTTCAAGTGCATCGTCGTATCTCTCTCGAGGGCCCCGCGGGGAGCCGGAATGTTGGTGTCTTCATGGGTCACGTCCCTATCAACGACGCGCCAGCCGAATGGATCTTCACGCGACCTCACATCTGCCTGCGCCGCGTGTGCGTTCTTCGAGACACCGACCAGGGCGTTTCGGTCCATCATTGTCTTCCCACACGCGACAGTGTCATGACACCGCCACACCTTGACCCAACGGGCGGGCTCGATCGACAGTGCACTCGAACACACACGAGGCCTGCGCCCATGTCCGAGCCCACGCACCGCATCAACTACGTCGAGCTCTTCACCCACGACCTCGACGCCACCGTCGACTTCTACGCCGCCGCCTTCGGCTGGTCGTTCGAGCGATGGGGTGACCAGTACGTCAGCTTCAGCGACGCGTGCGGGATCGAGGGCGGCTTCGACCTCGACCCCGAGCGCGCCGGCGTCCGCGGCGCGGTCGTGATCCTGTGGGCCGACGACCTCGACGGCGCGCTCGCGAGCGTCCTCGCCGCGGGCGCCTCCGTGACCGTGCCTACGTTCTCGTTCCCGGGCGGCCGGCGCTTCCAGTTCGCCGACCCGAGTGGCAACGAGCTCGCCGTGTGGAGCACCCCGTCGCCCGAATGAAGTTCTTTTTTCCAATGTCTTACGAAGGTTTTGCCATGAAGTTGTTCGCGTTCGCTGCGTCTCTGCGCCAGGGCTCCATCAACCAGCAGCTCATCGAGATCGCCGCCGAGGCCGCCCGCAAGGCCGGCGCCGAGGTCGAGCTCGTCGCGTTCTCCGAGGTCGTCAGCCCCAACTACAACGGCGACGACGAGGCCAAGGCCGACGGCTTCCCCGCCGGCGCCGCGCGCTTCAAGGAGCTCCTCGACGGCTCGGACGGTTTCCTCATCTCGAGCCCCGAGTACAACTACTCGGTCCCTGGCGTCCTCAAGAACGCGCTCGACTGGGTCTCGCGCTACAAGCCCACGCCGACCTCGGGCAAGCACGCCTACCTGCTCTCGACCTCCCCCGGGATGGTCGGCGGCAACCGCGGCCTCTGGTCGCTGCGCCAGCCGCTCGAGGTCATGGGCACCCACGTCTACCCGAGCATGTTCTCCCAGGGCGGAGGCTTCCAGCAGATCGGCGACGGCTCGCTGACCGACCCCGGCCAGCAGGCGCGCCTCGAGGCCCAGATCGCCGACTTCGTCGCGTTCGCGTCGGCCGCGAAGTCGGGCGGGACCGCGTCGTTCTGAGGTGGCTCTCCGCGCCGCGTGCCTCGACGTGGGGGTGTGCACGACCTGGAGCGGGGGACTCCCCCCGCGCTGCTGGCCTCGACGTGGGGTAGTGCACGACCTTTGGCGGGGAACTCCCCCCGCGCTTCTGGCCTCGCGGCCATCGCGCTGCCCCCCGGGGCGGGGGGCTCGGCCGAGCGTCCGAGAGAGCGCTGTGGTTCAAGTGGGTGCCCGAATCAGCGTCGAGGTTCGTGTGGTGCCCGATTCGGCGTCGAGGTTCGACAGGGGCACCCCTCGCGAACCACAAAGCCTTTTCGAGAGCGCGACCGAGCCCCCCGCCCGCGGGGGGAAGCAGGTTGGCCGCGAGGCCAACCTGCGGGGGGAGTCCCCCGCCAAAGGTCGTGCACCACCCCACGCACAGACCCGCGAACCACAAAGCCTTTTCGAGAGCGCGACCGAGCCCCCCGTTCGCGGGGGGCAGCAGATTGGCCGCGAGGC
>CAJXPN010000720.1 GCA_913058025.1 uncultured Myxococcales bacterium
GGCAGCGTCAGATGTGTATAAGAGACAGGTAGCCGAGCAGCGGCGGGAGCTTGCGTTGGAGCTGCCGCGCGCTCCAGCCGAGCTCTCCGGCGAGCTCGTCCACGCGCGAGGCGCGGCTGCGTTGGATCCCTATGAGCAAGGCGAGGGTCCCGTCTCGCCGCGCGCGCTCGAGGCGCGCGCTCCAGGACCCGGCGTCCTGTCCGCCGAGGTCTTCGAGCGGCGCGCTGGAGTCGAGCAGCTCCCGGGCGTCGAGCCCGAGCAGCAGCGGCAGCGCCCCTGGGAAGAACCTCATGCCCGAGACGTCGCGGCCCTTGGTGGAGACCTCGTAAGCGACGG
Source organism: uncultured Myxococcales bacterium (assembly GCA_913058025.1). Classification (GTDB taxonomy): domain Bacteria; phylum Myxococcota_A; class Bradymonadia; order Bradymonadales; family Bradymonadaceae; genus CAJXPN01. Next base: position 337 of record CAJXPN010000720.1, read on the forward strand.
TGGCGGGGCCCGTGACCCACAGGTCCCCGTCGCGGGCGATGAGGTCCATGCAGTTGTCCGGGAGGATCAGGTGCTCGGACGCGCCCTCGCCGGGTGAGGTGCTCCAGGACTCCTCGACGTAGGGCGTCAGCAGCGCGGAGCACGCGGAGGGCAGGGCGAGGGGGTCGCTGGCCACCTCAGCGGTCGAGCCAGCGCGTGAGCGCGTTGGCCTCGCTGGTGGTGATCGCGTCGGGCTGGTAGCGCGTGATCGCGTCGAGGGTCTCCGGGACGATGGTGAACATCCAGATGCTCAGCGACCAGTCCTTCGAGCCTGCGGCCTCGAGCGAGGCGTGCCTGGCCCAGTGGGGGTGGGTCGAGATGACGTCGATGTCGAGCGAGGGCGGGATGTTCGAGAGCGGCTCCGACTGTGAGTCGAGCGGGGAGGGGACGCCCTGGAGGATGCCCAGCTTGACGACGGCGGGGCCATCGCTCGCGCGCATGTCCTTGATGTCCTGTAGCGCGTCGAGCTCGACGAGGAGGTCGGGGTCGAAGGACGTGAAGAGGACCTCGATGGGCCAGCCGCCCGCGGTGGCGGCGTCACGCAGCGCGACGGCGACGTCCCGGCCGCACTCGGCGTGTGAGACGCGCTGCGCGGGCGTGTGCTTCTCGGACTTGGCGGGGCCGACGTGGCCCTTGAGCTCGACGTAGACCTCGAACGTCCCGCCTGTGCGCGTGAGGTCGCCGCCGGCGGCCTGGCGCGCGTCGAGGTGGTCGGTGATCGCGGCGACGGCGTCGTCGATCGGGTCGGCCGTGTCGACGGACTCCAGGTCGTGGGCGAAGAGGCATCGGTCCTCTTCGCCGTACCAGAAGGTGTCGATCTCGACGCCGTCGAGGAGCGATCGGCCATCGGAGTCGACGAGCGCGAGCGACTCGGTGAGCGCGGGGAGGGTGTCGTCCTCCTTGGGTGTGGCGGGCTCGACGCAGTTGGCGTTGTGGCAGATGACCTTGGGAGACCACTCGGAGTCGGAGGGGCCACACGCGGTGAGCGTGAGGGCACCGAGCGCGAGCGCGATGGTGGTGCGTGTGTGTGTCATCAGAGCATGCCGATGTTGAAGTCGAAGCGGGCGAACATGGCGAAGTTGACCAGGTCGAGGTAGCTGCGCGCGGAGCCGAACGAGACGACCTCGGTGGGCAGCCCGCCGCCGCTCTTGACGGCGGTGACGGCGAGCTCGAGGCCCCACTGGCCGCGAAGCAGGCCGTCGAAGAACGTGGGCAGCTCCATGCCGACGCCGAGCAGGAGGTTCTGCTGGAGCTGGGTGCCGTCGCGCAGGCCGATCGTGGTCACGCGCCAGCCCGCGTAGGGGTGGACGCCGGAGTCGAGCAGCCAGAACGCGGCGAGGTCGGTGCTCGACTGGCCGTCGGTCCAGAACATCGGGTCTAGCGTGAGCGCGACGTCGAGCCAGGGCATCCTCCAGCCGACGTTGAGTCGGATCGGGTGGACGCCCAGGTCGGTGCGCAGGTTCAGGCCGAGCTCCAGGAAGTGGGTCTTCTCGGCCTGCTCGGTCTCTTGATCGGGGGCCGCCTCGGGCGTCATGGCGAGGGCCGGCGTGGCGGCCGACAGCGTGAGGAGCGTGAGCGCAGCGAGCGTGATGGATGGTTTCATGTGTGTACGTCTCGAGTGTGGGTCGAAGCGTACAGCTTAGCACGGGTTTTCGGTCCGACGTCAAAGGCCACGCGGTGGCTCAGAGCATGTAGCGCATCGAGAAGAGGACCTGCCCGGCGACCTCGGTCCGGAGGTCGACGGCGTCCTGTGTTCGGATGGCGTCCCAGTCGTATACGGGCAGCTGCATGGCGTGTACGCGCGCGGCCGCGCCGAGGCGCATTCGCCCCAGGTTGACCTCGCCGCCGATGCCCATGAACGCGACGGGGACGACGGCCTCGGCCTCGGCTCCAAGCGCCGAGACGCGCGTGAACTCCGCGCCCACGCCCGCCTGGATGTTCGGCGAGACGATGGAGTCGGGGAAGAGGCGGTAGCCAGCGGCCAGTGATGTGTGGAGGGAGAGGCGGTCGGTGCCCTCGAGCACGGGCTGGGCGAGCGCGTGGTAGTAGTCGACGCCGAGCTCGGTGAAGAAGCTGCCTGGGAGGTCGACGGTGCCGGTCAGGCCGACGCCGTCCATGCGGCACTGGAAGAAGTCCATGCCGCCGCTGGCGTTGACCTGGCGGAAGCCGTAGCCGCCGATGCGCGCGCCGAGGCTGGCGTCGAGGGCCGCGGCGTCGGCGGCGGTGAGGGTGAGCGCAGCGAGGGCGAGGGTGGCGAGGGTGGCGTGCGCGCGCATGGGTGCTCCTTGTGGGGTGTCGTGTGTATCGGGAGGTGTGTCGTGGGGAGCGGCCACGGTCGTGCGCTGGGCATGTGTTTTTTATGGATAGTCCATTGATTTCAGTCGCTTGTGGTCATGCGTGCGTGACAGGCCGAGGTCTCGATGTCGGGTTGCCAAAGAGGTTGATGGGGCCTATAAGAGCGCGCGTAGCGCCCGCGCGGGGCGATTTGATGAGATGTTTAGAGCGAGAGGGCAGGCGAGTCATGGCGAGGCATCAGACGAAGTACGTGTTCGTGACCGGGGGAGTGATCTCGAGCCTGGGTAAGGGGCTCACGGGGGCGGCGATCGGCGCGCTCATGGAGAACCGAGGCTTGAAGGTGACGTTCATCAAGCTCGACCCGTACATCAACGTCGACCCCGGGACGATGAGCCCCTTCCAGCACGGCGAGGTCTTCGTGACCGACGACGGCGCCGAGACGGACCTCGACCTGGGCCACTACGAGCGGTTCACCTCGGCGCGTATGAAGCGCAAGAACAACTTCACGACGGGTCAGGTCTACGACACGGTGATCTCGAAGGAGCGCCGCGGTGAGTACCTGGGCCAGACGATCCAGGTGATCCCGCACATCACCGACGAGATCAAAGGCCGCATCCTGGCGGCGACCGAGGGCGAGGACGTCGACCTGGCGATCATCGAGGTCGGCGGCACGGTGGGCGACATCGAGTCGCTCCCGTTCCTCGAGGCGATCCGTCAGCTCGGGCAGGACCTGGGCGACGACAACTCGGTCTTCATGCACGTGACGCTGGTGCCCTACATCCCGGCCGCCAACGAGGTGAAGACCAAGCCGACGCAGCACTCGGTCAAGG
>CAJXPN010000721.1 GCA_913058025.1 uncultured Myxococcales bacterium
GCGTCAGATGTGTATAAGAGACAGCTCCAGAACTTCACCCGGCCCGAGTCCTCCCATGGCATCGCCCGCGTCGGGATCACGCCGGGGTAGAACGTCTCTCGGGCGACGAACTTCGTGAAGTGCTCCGCCGAGACGTGGGCCGCGTCCTCCCACGCGAGCTCCCACCTGCCCGGGGCCAGCGGTGAGTGCGGCGCGTCGAGCAGCGCCTCGGCCAGCCTCCCTGTCCACCAGGACGCCCACGCGGGCGTGCCGGGCTGGCCGCGCCGCGCCGCGGCCTCGACGTCGCGCGCCGCCAGCGCGCGCATCGCCCTGGGCGCGCGCTCCGACGTCAGCGCGAGCATCTCCTCCCACCAGTCGTCGATCAGGAACCACGCAGAGGGCTCGCCTCCAACCACCACGCGCGTCGTCACGTGGCCGCGCAGCATGCTGGCCTCCACGCGCCACGCGGGCGTCCCCGCCCAACGCTGAACGATGAGCTGGGCGCGGTCGCCGTCCGTGCGCTCGACGCGCGCCCAGCTCACGGCGCCGTGAGGTGCGCGTGCGCGAGCACGTACGCCGTCGCGAGGATGAGCTGGACCAGCGCGAACGGCGCCGCGACCTTCACGAACCCCATGAAGCTCAGGTCCAGCTCGTTCTTGTGGATGATCGTGAACGCGACCACCGTCGACGCCGACCCGATCGGCGTGATGTTTCCGCCCAGGTTCGCCCCGAACACCACCGACCACCACAGCGGCGAGTCTGGCGACGTCCCGAGGTTCGAGAGCGCCTTCGCCAGCATCGCCGCCAGCGGGATGTTGTCCGTCACCGAGCTGAACACCGCCGCCGCCGTCAGCAGCACCGCCGTCCCGCCCACGTCACCCAGCGCGATCACCTGCTCGAGCGCCGAGCCGATCAGCCCGAGCACCTGCGCGTGCTCCATCACGTGGATCACCACGAACAGGAACGCGAAGAAGAACAACAGGTCCCAGTCGATCGCGCGCAGGAACTCGTCGATCCTCGACTTGAAGCGCAGCAGCGCCGTCAGGCCGAACGCCATCGCCACGTACCCCATCCCCAGGTCCTGGATGAACGGCAGGATCGACGTCGTCGCCAACGTCACGATGAACAGCCCCAGCGCCGCCACCGAGAACCAGAAGAACCCCTCCGACTCGATCCCGTCCGTCTCGTCGAACCCCTGGACCTGCTTGAGCGCCTCGCGCTTCTCCTCGGATGTCTCCAGCCGCTTCACCCCGAAGCGCTTCGCGCCCATCCACAACGTCACCGCCGTCGCGACCACCACGAACGGGCTCGCCGTGACGAAGAACTCCATGAACGAGATCTTGGCGGCCTGCCCCACGATGATGTTGGGCACCGACGAGATCAGCGTCAGGAGTCCGCCGATGTTCGTGAGCAGGCCCTCGGTGATCAGGAAGCCCAGCAGCAGGTTCTCCCTCCCCAGCTTGCGCAACGATACGCCCGTGAGTGACCCCACGATGATCATCGCAGTGACGTTGTTGAGCACCGCCGAGAACACCACCGTCATCAGCCCGTAGTACATCAGCAGCAGCCACGGGTCCCCCTTCGACGCCTTCGTCAGCTTGATCGCGATGTAGGTGAACAGCCCCGACTTCGACGTCGCGTCCACGAACAGGCTCGACCCCAGGATGATCGCGATCACCCCCCAGTCGATCGCCGGGATGTACACCGGCAGCGCCACGTGCTCCCCGTTCGCCAGCGTCACCTCGCCGAACGGCAGCAGCCCGAACGCCGCCCCCAGGAACAATGTGATCACCGCGAACGCGCCCGTGATCATCGACTTCTTGGCGTGGATCTTCTCCTCGAACGCCAGCGTCAACACCATCGCCACGAGCAGCGCCGCGAACAGCCCCGTGACCCACCCCTCGACGTGGTGCGCCCCGTGCGCCGCCGCCTCTGCCATCACTCCGAACATCTCTCGCTCCTCTGGTGGGTGTACACCCGCTCACTCGTGCCGTACGCGCTCGAACCGCCGCCGCTCAGACCATCAGCACCGGCACGTCCCGCAGCTCGATCGCCAGCGGGTACGCCAGCCCGTGCATCGCCAGCTGCGCGTCGTCCTTGACCGAGAACACCACGAGGTCGACCTCGTGCTCGTCCAACATCGCGCGCACGTCCGAGACCCTGTGCCCCATCCGCACGTCCTCGATCACCTCGCCCACCGGGCTCCCCTCGAGCGCCTCGCTGCACGACTCGATGTAGTCGCGGGCCTCACGAAGCAGTCGCTCCTTGAGCGCCGCGACCGTGGGCTCCGTGTCGATCCCCGGCACCATCGACATGATCCGGGCGTACCTGTCGAACGTCGCGTCGTCCTCGATGTGCGCGAGCACGAGCTTGCCCCCCGGCGACACCATCCGCGCCGCCACGTTCACCAGCTCCCCCGAGCCGCTGATGTGATCGGTCACCACCAGCACGTCGTCGACCTTGCCCAGCGGCGGATCGAACACCCCGCCCAGCGTCGGCTGCGGCAACACCAGCACCGGCATCGGCGTCACCTGCGCCATCACGTCCAGGTACGACCCCAGGCTATACGGCCACTCCTTCGCCCGCGTGTGCAGGTTCCTGTACGAACACAGCAGGTCCGGCGACGCCTCCTGGATCCTCGCCATCAGCTCCGAGGGGTCCCCGTACGCTCCCGCGCTCAACACCGTCCACTCCACGCCGGCCAACCTCGCGAACACACGCTCGATCTCCGCGATGATCCCGCGCGCCGACTCGTCGTCCCCGTCCGTCACCAGCGCCGCGCGCGTGATCGTGTACTCCTCGAACTCGTGCTGCTCTTTGGCAGCCGAGCGAAACAAGCTCTCGAACCGATCCAGCGTCGTCACCCTTCACCTCCCTGTCGTGTCGCCACCCCCCACGGGCCTTCTTCGCGTCATGCGCGCGACTCTATCCCACGGGGCAGGGCGTGTCTGTGAGAGGTTGCGTGTGCAGCGGATGCGGCCGGTCGCGCCCGTTTGGGTAGCTCCGGACCTGGAGGCTGTTCTTGCGGGGAGGTTGGCGGGCTTTGGTGAGGGTGGAGAAGGCGCGGCTGCCCTCCCCGCCGCCGCGCTTCGCGCTTGGCGCTCCCCGCTGGGGAGCTTTGTAACGTGCAGGGATCACGGGGTTGGGTTCGCGTGGGAGTGTCCAGCGGGCCTGGGTGCCTGCGCGGCCTCCTACGAGGCTCCAAGAGCGCGCGGATAGTCTAATGCCTTCGACGGACAGGAAGAGCCCTGGGTGGCCCACGGGAGCCCTCAGCGCCTATTGCATCTCCCAGAACCTCCGCCTTGGCGTCCCGCGAACCACCAACCACGATCCCAGCACGTTACAAAGCTCCCCAGCGGGGAGCGCCAAGCCCGAAGGGCGTCGGCGGGGAGGGCAGCCGCGTCGCCCCCACCCGCCGTCAAAGACACGCCAACCACCTACCAAGAACAGGCGCCAGGTCCGGAGCTGTCTCTTATACACATCTCCGAGCCCACGAGACAGGCAGAAATCTCGT
>CAJXPN010000722.1 GCA_913058025.1 uncultured Myxococcales bacterium
CCTGCCCCGCCTTCACGGCGAGCCCGAGCGGCACCTTTCGGGTGACCCTGGGGGCGCCGACGGCCTCGAAGATGCCGTTGAGCCAGGGCCACAGCTCCACGGGGTCGGCGTTGCCGATGTAGTAGGGCTTCCCGCCCGGGGCGCACGCGGGGTCGCCGAGCGCGTCGAGCGCGCAGACGTGAGCGTGCGCGGCGTTCTCCACGTACGTCACGTCCACGACGTTGGCGCCGTCGCCCACGATCCTGAGCCTGCCGGCGCGCGCCCGCGCGACGACTCTGGGGATGAGGTGAGGGTCTCCGGGTCCCCAGATGAGGTGTGGCCGAAGGGACGTCGTCCGCATGCCTCCCTGGGTGTCCGCGGCCAGAACGCGGCGCTCGGCCTCGGCCTTGGTGCGCGTGTAATCGTTCAGGTGGATGTCCGGGTAGGGCTCGTCCTGGGGGACGTTGACCTCGTCCTGCCCGCCGAAGGTCACGCTGGGAGAGGACGTGTAGACGAAGAGGCCGAGGCCCTCCTCGCGGCTGGCGTCGAGCAGGTTCTGGGTCCCGTCGATGTTGATCCGCTCGAAGTCTGCGGGCTTCCCCCACATCCCGACCTTGGCCGCGGTGTGGATGATGGCGTCCTGGCCGCGCAGCGCCTCGCGCGCGTCGGACGCGCTCGTGACGTCCCCGCGCAGCGTCCTCGCGCCGAGCTCCTCGAGCCCGGGGTACGCGCCGCGCGCCAGCGTCGTCACCTGATCACCGCGCGCCAGGAGGCGCGCGACGATGTGGCGGCCGAGGAAGCCGCCGCCTCCCGTCACGAGAATGTTCATGTGTCTCTGGGGTGCTCGAGGGGGTGGGGCGAGGCGCCCCCGGATCTCACTGGGTGGTCCAGCCGATGTCGTAGTCGTTCGAGCCGCCGCCCGCCGCGTAGATGTGGACGTAGAGGAGCGTCGTGCCCGTGGCCGTGTACTCGATCGACTCGTCGGAGAACAGCTCGACGCTCTCCACCACGCGCTCGATCGTCGTGTCGCCGTCGTAGTTGGCGTACAGGTCCATGTCGAGGTCTGCCCCCGAGTCGAAGAACCCGGCCCGGAAGAATGCGTCGACGAACACGCGCTCGCCCGCGGTCACCTGACCGAGGACGTACCAGTCGTCGCCGCCCGAGCACATGTGCGCGGGGGCGAGCCAATTCTTGAGCAGGAAGGCCTGCTGGGCGGCCGAGTGGTTGGGGCTGAACTCGTCTTCGGAGGTGCAGTCCCAGTCGGGCGTGACCGTGAGGCGGTGGAAGGTCGTCGCGCCGCTCGGGTTGGTCACCTGGGCGGTGTAGACGGTGCCCGCGCGGGGCGTGAACACGAGCTGCTCGTGGTCGGTCACGCTGTCGGCGCGCTGGACCTCGACCCCGTTCTCGAACAGGACGAGGTCCTGGTCCGAGACCCCGTGAGGGAAAGACACGTTGATCCTGTGGGGCACGCCGACGGCCGCGTCGAGCGTGTAATACTCCAGGTCGCTCTGGCAGGTCAGCCCGAGGACGGGCGCGTTCGCGCCGGTCAGGAACGCCGACTGGATCGAGTTGTTGGGCTCCTGGTTGTCCTGCGCGCAGGCAGGTGCGGTGCAGGTGATCCCGTCGTCGGGGGTGCCGTTGCAGTCGTTGTCGAGGCCGTCACAGACCTCGGCCTCGGGCGTGCCGGCTTGCGCGTCGCACAGGATCTGGCCGGTCGAGTCGCACACGGTCTGGCCGGGCTCCTCGCAGACGCCCTGGCCGGAGGTGCACGTGTCGCCGACGCCGGGGATGCCGTCGTCGATCATGTTGTTGCAGTCGTTGTCCTTGCCGTCGCAGATCTCCTGGCTGCCCGAGTTCCTCGCGCTGTCCGCGTCGTCGCAGTCAGGGCCGTTCACGCAGCCGGGGCCGTAGCCGTCGCGGTCGCCGTCCACGCACCCGTTCACGATCTGGCAGCGCCCGCCTGCGCAGACCTCTTCGCCGGGGCACGTCGTCGCCGATCCCCAGCGAGGGCAGCCGTCCGGTCCCTCCTCGCACGACTCGATCGACTCGCCCGCGCAGCGGGTCTCGCCGAACGCGCACGCGAGATCGCCGCAACCACCACCGCCGTCCTCGCCAGTGGAGCCGCCGTCCTCGTCTGTGAATCCGCCGTCCTCGTCTGTGAAGCCGCCGTCCTCGTCGTAGGGGAGGTCCGTGTCCTCGCTCGTCGGGTCTCCAGGGCGCTCCTGGCCCTCGCGAACGGGTGCCTCGGGCACCTCGCTCTCCAGATCGCTCGACGCGCAGCCTGCTCCGAGCGCGAACGCGCTCAACACCAGGCACAAGCTCAAGGCTCGCTCGACAGACACGGTATGTTCCTTCACGATCTCTCTCCTGCTCGTCCTGCTCTTCACGCCCCGATGTGACGCGGAGACCCTCACCTTAAGAGAAGGTGAGTCGTCACACAACAAAGCGCCTGACGGGGGCACTTGGGATATACGATCCCCACGTCGGGCGCCAGCGGGAACGCGTTTCGTAAGGTAAATCAACGTCATGGCGAGTGTTTTGTTCTCCGGGGCGACGCCGCGACAGCTCGGAGCGTTCGTGACTCTGGACCTCGACACCCTCTACCCACCGGCGCCCGCCCCCGCGGGCGACGCGCCCGCTCCGCCCGCGGGTTACGGCCTCGCCGTGGCGCACGTCGTCGCCGCGCTCGCGCTGTTCGCCGTCGGCTACGTCTCTGTCGTCGTCCTCGCGCTCGCGCTGCTTGGTTACGTCGGGTCGTTGTGGTGGATCCTGTCGCGCTCGAACCCGTTCATGGGGCTCTTGCTCTCGCCAGCCGTCGCGCTCGCTGCCGCCCCCGCGCTCTCCACCCTCTCCGCGTGGTTCGGCGTCCGCACGCCCATCGACCCCGCGCTCGTCCCGATCACGCGCGCCGAGCAGCCCACGCTCTTCGCCTTCCTCGACCGGCTGTGCGACGAGGTCCACGCGCCTCGGCCCTCCCGCGTCTGGCTCGACCACAAGGTCAACGCGTCGGTCTTCTTCCGCGCCTCGATCTGGATGCGCGCGCCGCGTGACCTCGTGATCGGTCTCGGCCTCGTCGACGCGCTCGGCCTCTCCGAGCTCAAGGCCGTGCTCGCCCACGAACTCGGTCACTTCTCACAGCGCTCGATCGTGCTCGTCGGGCTCGTCCACCGCACGCGCCTGCTCGCCGACGCCAGCGCGCGCGGCGGCGCGCCCTGGATCGCGAGCGCCCTGGCTCGCGCGTGCTCGTGGACCCCGCCGCTCTCGATCCTCCCGAGCCTCGCGCGCGTTCTGTGCGCGCTCGCGGCCGCGCCGATGTCGATCTCCTGGACCACCGTCGGTTCGACCTACGCGCACCTGTCTCGCCTCATGGAGCACGCCGCCGACGACGTCGCCGTCCATGCCGCTGGCTCGACCTCGCTCGTCCACGCCATCACGCGCCTCGACTTCGCCGACCGCTGCATGGCCACCCTCCACGACGACCTCGCGCTCGCCCTCGAGCTCGGGCTCCACAC
>CAJXPN010000723.1 GCA_913058025.1 uncultured Myxococcales bacterium
CGAGATTTCTGCCTGTCTCGTGGGCTCGGAGATGTGTATAAGAGACAGGCCCCGCGTCGAGCGCGCGGGTGCGTTCAGACGACGTCCATGTCGATGTGGCCCTTGAACCCGGCGCCGTCGGCGATGAGGATCCTGGGGGCGCGGACGTCACCGACGACGCGGCCTTCGGGCGTGATCTCGACGCGCTCGGAGGCGACGACGTTACCGGTCATCGCGCCCGAGATCTGGACCTGTGTGGTCTCGATGTCGGCCTCGACGACGCCCTCGTTGGTGATGGTGACGGTCGCGCTGAGCGCGATCTTGCCCTTGACGGTGCCCTCGACGACGACGGGCTCGGAGCCCGAGATCTCGCCGTCGATGGTGATGCCCCTGGAGATGATGGTGTCTTCGGCCATGAGGTGCTCCATACGTGATGGGTGTTGGACCGCGCGAGGCTTCAGCCTGCGGCGATGTCCATGTCGATGTTGCCCTTGAAGCGCGCGCCCTCCTCGATGACGATGCGCGGCGCCCGGATGTTGCCGGTGACGATGCTGCCAGCGGCGAGCGTGACGAGCTCGTGCGCGACGACGTCGCCGTTGAGGGTGCCCTCGACGGTGAGGGTGGTGGCTTCGACCTCTGCGACGACCTCGCCGCCCTGGGCGACGAGGAGGTGGTTTTCGAGGACGATTGTGCCTTCGACGCGACCGAAAACGGTGACGCCTTCGTTACCTGAGAGTCGTCCGCTAACGACGACGCCCGGTCCAATTGTGCAAGCTCCCTGAGACATGATCGAGCACGCTCCTTGAGATATCAGGGGGTGATTGGGCTGACCCCAAGGTGTCTAGCATCCGCGGGGCGGGGCGGCAAGGGTTGGAATCGGCCCCGGACACCGCCTGTGGTGCATCTGCGCATGGCGCTTGAACAAATGACTTCGAGGGCTAGAATGTCCGCGTTCTTACAAGAACTTTCGATGACGAGGTCCGGGCACGGCGCTTGAGCGTCATGCCTCCGCGCGCGATCGCGCGCAGTCCTCTTCGAGATAGACCCAACATAGTGCAGGTGAGTTGATCATGATCGGAGAGAAGATGATTCGTGTGGCGTGTGTCGCCGCGATCTTTGGGATGGGAGCGATGGCGGGGTGTGCCCCCGATGTCCCCGACGACGGCGCGCCGCCCGAGAGGGTGTCCGCGGTGCTCGACCCGACGACGGGTGTGATCCCACTGCCCAACGACATCGCGCGCGATCCCGACGGGACGCTGCCGCTGGTCGCCGAGACCACGGACACGGCCCAGGGCGAGTTCGCGCGTTGGTTCGATGGCCTCCCTGGCTGGCTCCCGGCGACGGGCATCTCGATCCCGTTCGACGGCGAGCTCGATCCGGCCTCAGTGACCGCCGAAACGGTCCGCCTCTATGCGATCGCCGCGGACGGCGGCCTCACTTCGCTCCCCGCGACGGCGACCGTGGTGACGGCCGACGGGATCTCGACCATCGAGCTGGCGGCCGACGCGCCGCTCTCGTCGGCGAGCCGCTACGGCGTGATCGTGACGAAGGGTGTCACGGGCGCCAACGGCAACACCGTGCTCGAGCCGCTGGGCCTCTTCTTCGCCCTCAACGACGGGCCGCTGGTCGACCCGGACACCAACGAGGTGCTGCTCGGCCAGCTCGCGCCCAGCCCCAACGATCCGCCCGAGGCCCAGGCTGCTGCGGTGGCGCAGGCGCAGGCGCTCGAGGGCGTGCGTCAGGCGATCTCGCCGCTGACCCAGGGGCTCGAGGGCGAGGACATCGACCGCAAGGACGTGGCGATGGCCTTCACGTGGACGACGTCGGGTGGGCCCTCGACCGTGCTCGATCCGGCGACCGCGACGATCCCGCTGCCGAACACGCTCGCGCTCGACGCGGACGGTACGTTCCCAGGCGCCGCGCTCCCCTCCTTGGCCGCCTTCGAGGCTGAGCGTGAGGCAGATCCTCAGACTCAAGCCTCCGCGCAGGTCTACTTCGATCGCTACCTCGACTCGCTCCACGGCTGGCCGAACACGGCCGGATCGGTGCCGATCCTGGTGCCGGTGACCGCCGCGATCGACTCCTCTACGCTGACCGATGAGACCGTCCAGCTCTGGTCCTACGGCGCCGACGGTTCGGCGGTCCGGATCACCGACGTGACCTACGTCTACGACCCTGACTCCTCGGCGGTCGTGATCGTCCCTGGGGCGTCCGTGGGCGACTTCACGCTGGATACTCAGTACTTTGCGTTCGTGACCACCGGTGTGAAGGGCGCCGACGGATCGTCGCTCAAGCCGCCGGTCCAGATCGCGATGGGCGTGCAGCCACACCCGCTCGTGGACGCCGCGGGCGCCTCGAACGTCGCCCAGCTCAGCGACTCCCAGGCCACCCAGCTCGCGGGCCTGCAGGCTGGCTTGCGCCCGCTCGTCGAGACGATCGAGGCCGAGACCGACGTCACCTACCGCGACATCGCGAGCGTCTGGGGCTGGTACACCTGGCGCGACGTGTTCGTCTCGTTCGACCCGAGCACCGGTGACATCCCCTACCCGAACGCGTTCCTCATCGGCGCGCTGCCCGACGCGGGCCTGACCGGCGCGCAGCTCGCGCTCGTCCAGGAGCTCAACGCGCGTGACTCCGTGTCCGTGCTCGGAGACGGCTGGATCTCGCTCTCTGGCCCCATCGACACGTCGACGCTCTCGCTGCTGCGAACCGAGGACAAGTCCAAGCGCAACGACGACGCGACCAAGGGGAGCATCGGCCTCGCCTACGTCTCCGGGCTCCCCACGTTGCTCGACGAGACCGAGGTCTCGTTCGAGTACTTCGAGAGCTTCAACAAGATCATCATGCGCTTCGCCGCGCCGCTTCGCGCGAACACGCTCCACGCGGGCATCGTGTCGACGCGCCTCCTCGGCGCGAACCAGCTCCCGGTCAAGCCCTCGCCGATCACGGTGATGTTGGCCTCGCCCAGGGCCATCTACGACGCGGAGTCCGGCGAGAACCTCATCGCGCAGATCCCTCCGGGCTTCGGTCCGACGCTCGAGGGCGCGCGCCAGGAGTACATCCAGCTCTTCACGGCCGCGCCGCTGGCCACGGGCGACGTGCGCGCCTCGATCGCCGGCGTCTTCGCCTTCACGACCGACGAGTTCTGGCAGCCGGCGCAGCGCGCCCGCGGCCGCGCCTTCGGCCGCCTGCTCGAGCGCCCCTCGCTCGAGCTCGCTCGCGCCTGTGAGGCCGACGCGAGCTGCGGCGCCGACGCGCTGCTCGTGACCGACCCGGGCGCGGCGTACACGTCGCCTCGCCTCGGCGGCCAGCCCGTCGACCTCTCGCACGTCGCCTCGATCCAGTTCGGCGGTGAGATGCAGACCGTGACCATCTCCGGCAACGACGCCGATGGCGCCAGCGCCCTGCTCGACTACAACGACACGACCAACGCCCCCGTGGGCCTGACGCTGTTCGTCCCGAAGGCAGAGAACGGGTGCACCGCGCCCTTCGCCGTCGTGATCCAC
>CAJXPN010000724.1 GCA_913058025.1 uncultured Myxococcales bacterium
AGATCTACACAGAGTAGATCGTCGGCAGCGTCAGATGTGTATAAGAGACAGAGAACGAAGAACACGACAAGAGCTAAGGAGCAGATACGATGGCGACTAAAGAGATCATCTTCGGAACACAGGCGCGCAGCAGAATCCTCAACGGCGTGAACACGCTGGCGAACGCGGTCCGCGTCACGCTCGGGCCGAGGGGCCGTAACGTGGTCATCGAGAAGAGCTTCGGTGCTCCGACGATCACCAAGGACGGCGTGACCGTGGCCAAGGAGATCGAGCTCGAGGACAAGTTCGAGAACATGGGCGCGCAGATGGTCAAGGAGGTCGCATCGAAGACCTCTGACACCGCAGGCGACGGCACGACGACGGCGACCGTCCTCGCGCAGGCCATCTTCACGGAGGGCTCGAAGCTCGTGGCCGCGGGCCACAACCCGATGTTCATCAAGCGGGGCATGGACAAGGCCGTGGCAGCGCTCGTGAAGGAGCTTCGCGGGATGGCGACGCTGACGAACGAGCGCGAGAAGATCGCCCAGGTCGGCACGATCTCGGCGAACAACGACGAGTCCATCGGCGAGATCATCGCCAAGGCGATGGAGGAGGTCGGCAAGGAGGGCGTGATCACGGTCGAGGAGGCCAAGGGCCTCGAGGACGACCTCGAGTTCGTCCAGGGCATGCAGTTCGATCGAGGCTACCTCTCCCCCTACTTCGTCACGGACGCGGAGCGCATGGAGGTTCAGTTCGAGAGCCCCCTCCTCCTCCTCTTCGACAAGAAGATCTCGAACATGAAGGACCTCGTGCCCCTGCTCGAGCAGGTTCACGGACAGGGCAACCGCCCGCTCCTCATCATCGCCGAGGACATCGAGGGCGAGGCTCTGGCGACGCTCGTGCTCAACAAGCTCCGCAGCGTGCTCAACGTCTGCGCGGTGAAGGCGCCTGGCTTCGGCGATCGTCGTAAGGCGATGCTCGAGGACCTCGCGGTGCTCACCGGCGGCACGGTGATCAGCGAGGAGCGCGGCATGAAGCTCGAGAACGCGACGCTGGAGGACCTCGGCCGCGTGGCCAAGGTCGTGATCTCGAAGGACAACACGACGCTGGTCGACGGCGCGGGCACCGACGACGCCAAGATGGCGCGCGTGGCGCAGATCAAGGCGCAGATCGAGGCGACGACCTCGGACTACGACCGCGAGAAGCTCCAGGAGCGTCTTGCGAAGCTCGTGGGCGGCGTGGCCGTCATCAAGGTCGGAGCCGCGACCGAGATGGAGATGAAGGAGAAGAAGGCGCGCGTCGAGGATGCGCTCAACGCCACCCGCGCCGCGGTCGAGGAGGGCATCGTCCCCGGAGGCGGCGTCGCGCTGCTTCGCGCCTCGCACGCGCTCGACACCGTCGAGGCCGACACCGAGGAGGCCGTGGGCGTCGCGATCATCCGCAAGGCGATCACCGAGCCGCTCCGTCAGATCGCGCGCAACGCGGGCGTCGACGGTTCGATCGTGATCCAGCGCGTGCTCGATGGGAAGGGTAACTTCGGTTACAACGCCCGCACGGACACGTACGAGGACCTCATCGAGGCGGGCGTCATCGACCCCGTCAAGGTCACGCGCACGGCGCTCCAGAACGCCGCGTCGGTCTCCGGGCTCATGCTCACGACCGAGGCGATGATCGCCGAGAAGCCCTCCAGCGACGACGGCGGAGCCGGCGGCATGGGCGGCATGGGCGGCATGGGCGGCATGGGCGGCATGATGTGATCGCTCGCGCGTCGCGCCCCTCACGGGGCGCACGTCGAACGTGAAACGAAGAGCGCGCCGGGCCCGAGAGGGTCCGGCGCGCTCGTTTCGTTCGGGGCTCGGTGAGGTTCAGGACTCCTCGTCGCGGGAGGTCTCGGAGGAGGAGTCGGAGGCGCGCAGGTCGGCGTAGCGAACGAGTTCTCCGTGGCCGTCGAGCCAGCGACCCCAGACGACGTCGTCGTCCCCGGCCCAGCCGCGCGCGTCCGCGGCGTAGAGGACGGAGGCGGGCCCGGATCGCACGAGCACGACGTGGACGCGGTGGTCGACGGCGAGCGCTCGGGCGAGGCGCTCGAGGTGACGCCAGGAGTCGAAGGCGGGGGCAGCGACGATGAGCCGGCGGCGATCGGGCGAGTGGAACTGCTCGACGCGCGCGGAGGACTCTGCGGGCTCGTCAGGGGCGTCGTCGGAGCGCGCGCGGAGGCGCGCTCGGACGGCCGCGAAGGCAG
Source organism: uncultured Myxococcales bacterium (assembly GCA_913058025.1). GTDB lineage: Bacteria > Myxococcota_A > Bradymonadia > Bradymonadales > Bradymonadaceae > CAJXPN01. Next base: position 2,222 of record CAJXPN010000724.1, read on the forward strand.
CCAACGCGGAGGCGATGAGGACGAAGTTGGGGGTCATGATGGCCGGGTGGATCGGGTCTTGTCGTTGCGACGTATGTCTGGGGGATGATACATTCCCCGCAGAAGAGGTTCTATCTACCTCAGGCCCCCTCCCAGGCCTGTACCCATTCCAAAGAACGAGTCGTTTGGATGTCGAGCGCGTCTGCGAACGAGCGCCTCAAAGCGATTTTGAAGGCGGGTCAGCTCTTCGAGGGCAAGTACCGGATCATGAAGCCGTTGGGAGCGGGCAGCTTCGCGGTGGTGGTGCAGGCGCAACATGAGGTGATGGGGCGGAACGTCGCGATCAAGTTCCTCAAGCCCAAGATGGTGGAGGCGAACCCCGAGGTCGAGCGGCGCTTCGTGAACGAGGTGCAGATCGCCTCCAAGCTCAAGCACCCCAACCTCGTCTCGATCTACGACTTCGGCAAGACCGACGACGGCATCTATTACATGGTGCAGGAGTTCGTCGACGGCGTGACGCTCGACGAGATCATGCCCAAGGGGAAGCCGCTGGAGACGCGGCGAGCGCTCAACATCATCAACCAGGTGCTCTCGTGCCTGAGCCTGGCCCACCAGCACGGGATCGTGCACAGGGATCTCAAGCCGTCGAACCTGATGTCGCTGCAACGCGACGGAGAGGAGCGGATCAAGGTCCTGGACTTCGGCGTGGCGAAGCTCCTCGAGGAGAAGAGCGCGTCGGGGCCGGTGCGCCAGTCGACGAAGTTCATCGGGACACCGATCTACATGTCGCCCGAGCAGATCCTGGGGCAGGAGGTGCACCCGTCGTCGGACCTCTACAGCGTGGGGCTGATGCTCTACGAGATGCTCACGGGTCAGCCGCCACTCCAGGCGCAGAAGGTCGCGGAGGTCGTCCAGCAGCACCTCGACGACTCGGCCTTCGAGTTCCCGTACCTGAGCCTGCTCGACGAGCGCCTCGGCAAAGTCATCTTGAGGGCGACCGAGCGTCACCCCGAGTTCAGGTTCGTCGACGCGCAGATGTTCATGGACGCGCTCGCGGGGAAGCTCGACCTGAACGAGCAGGCCGACCGGAGCCAGACGCAGGTCATGACGCCGGAGTTCGAGCAGAAGCTCGTGCCCCGCGGGGTCGACGAGTCCTCGAACGGCTTCGAGGACGTGTTCTCGGGTCGTAACTACGTGGCGATGCCCGAGGGCGACTACGGAGACTCGGGCTTCTGTCTCTTATACACATCTCCGAGCCCACGAGACAGGCAGAAATCTCGT
>CAJXPN010000725.1 GCA_913058025.1 uncultured Myxococcales bacterium
GGCAGCGTCAGATGTGTATAAGAGACAGTCCTCCCCCTGGTCGACCGGGCTGCCCGGGTGCATGACGAGGAAAGGGACGCCCAGCTGGGCGCAGCGCGTGAGCTCGTCGGCCAGCGCCGGCACCGACTTCTCGATGGTCTCGTCGCGCGGCGAGCAAAGGTTGACGAGGTAGGCCGCGTGGGCCATGAGGCCCTGCAGGCCGCTGGCCTCCCAGTCCTCACGGAACCGGGCGACCTCGGACTCCTTCCAGGCGCGCTGGGCCCAGCGGTTGTTGTTCTTGACGAAGATCTGGAGGGACTCGCAGCCACTCTCGATCGCACGCGCGATGGCCTTGTGAGGCCCCCCCGCGGCCGACTCGTGTGCACCAAGAAGCATCTGAAGGTCCCTCCTGGGGTAGGGTCAAGCGAGCGCGCGCGCGAGGTCCTCGAGCAGGTCGTCGATGTCCTCGATGCCAACGGAGAGGCGGACGAGGTCGTCGGTCATGCCGAGCTCGGCGCGGATCTCGGCGGGGACCGACGCGTGGGTCATGATCGCGGGGTGCTCGATGAGCGACTCGACGCCGCCAAGAGACTCCGCGAGGGCGAACACCTCGACGCGCTCGAGCATCGTCCTGGCGGCCTCGAGGCCGCCCGCGAGGTAGAACGTGATCATGCCGCCAGGCCCGAGCATCTGCTCCTGGGCGAGGTCGTACTGGGGGTGCGAGGGGAGCCCGGGGTAGACCACGCGCGAGATGGCGGGGTGCTCCTCGAGCCACTGCGCGATCCGCATCGCGTTGGCGGCGTGCTGGCGCATGCGCACCGAGAGCGTCTTCACGCCGCGGAGCACGAGCCAGCAGTCGAAGGGCCCGGGGACCGCGCCCATCGAGTTCTGGAGGAAGCGCAGCTTCTCGTGGAGCGCGTCGTCGGAGGTGAGGACGATCCCGCCGACCACGTCGGAGTGGCCGTTGATGAACTTCGTGGTGGAGTGGACCACGGCGTCGGCGCCCAGCGTGATCGGGCGCTGGAAGTAGGACGACATGAAGGTGTTGTCGACCACGCTCATCGCGCCCTTCTCACGCGCGATCGCGCACGCGGCCTTGATGTCGGTGATCTTGAGCATCGGGTTCGTGGGCGACTCGAGCCAGAGCATCTTCGTGTTCGCCTGGAACGCGCCCGCGAGCGCCTCGAGGTCGGTCGTGTCCACGAACGTGTACTCGATGCCCATCTCGGTGAAGATTCGCGTGAACAGGCGGTAGGTCCCGCCGTAGACGTCGTCGCCGCAGACCACGTGGTCGCCCGACTTGAGCGTGTGCATCAGCGTGGTGGTTGCGGCGCAGCCCGAGGCGAACGCGACGCCGTGCCTGGCGTCCTCGAGCGCGGCGAGGCAGTCCTCGAGCGCGTGGCGAGTCGGGTTGTGCGTCCTGCTGTACTCGAAGCCGGTGTGCACGCCCGGTGAGGACTGCACGTAGGTAGAGGTCTGGAAGATCGGCGTCATGATGGCGCCGGTGGTGGGCTCGGGGGCCTGACCGGCGTGGATGACGCGCGTGTCGAAGCCGTGCTCGGAATGGCTGAGTTTATCGTCATGCATGGCGTTCAACGCTCCTTGTCTTGTCGAGGTGGGTCCGCCGAGGTCGGCGAGGGTCGCGCGACCTTACTAAGGGGTGCCGGCGGTTACAACGGGAGTGACGCCTCACGGCTGGGACCCGCGTCCGCGACAAGAATTATGTTATGATCTGGGATGAGCCGCATCCTACCCTTCGTGACACGCGCGAACGACGCAGCAGAGGTGACCCGGCATGGGCGAGCGCGACGACTATCAGGGCCGCCCCCCCTCCAAGGGCAGGAGGTTCTTCAAGCTCGCGAAGATGACGGCCACCGTCGCGGGCAACTACACCAGGACCAAGATCGCCTCGGCCTTCCAGTCCGAGGAGGACGCCGCGCGCTCTCGCGAGGCGGTCAACGCCGCCAACGGCAAGGTCATGGCCGAGACGCTCGGCCAGCTCAAGGGCGCGGTGATGAAGATCGGGCAGATGGCCTCGATCGCCGAGGACCTGCTCCCGCCCGAGATGGCCGAGGAGCTCACCAAGCTCCAGAAAGACTCGGCGCCGATGTCCTTCGACATCGTCCGCGAGCAGATCGAGCGTGAGCTCGGCGCCGCGCCCGAGGTCCTCTTCAAGTCCTTCGACCCCGAGCCCTTCGCCGCCGCGTCCATCGGGCAGGTCCACCGCGCGGTCGTCGACGACGGACGCGAGTGCGTCGTCAAGATCCAGTACCCCGGCGTCGACGAGTCCTGCGACTCCGACCTCAACCACCTCAAGATGACGCTCAAGATGAGCGGCTTCCTGCGTACGAAGATGCACAAGAAGGCGTTCGACGCGCTCTTCGAGGAGATTCGCCGGCACCTCCACGAGGAGCTCGACTACACCATCGAGGCCGAGCACGTCCGACTCTTCAGGGCGATGTACGCCGACGACCCGAGCCTCGTCGTCCCCGAGGTCGTGGGCGAGCGAAGCGCGCAGCGCGTCCTCACCCTGACCTTCGAGCCTGGCGACTCCCTCGAGGCGCTACGCACCGACGCCTACACCCAGGAGATCCGAGACCTCATCGGCGATCGCCTCATCCGCATGTTCGGCGACCAGATCTTCATCCACAAGACCCTCCACGCCGACCCCAACCCGGGCAACTACGCCTTCCGACCCGACGGCACGATCGTCCTCTACGACTACGGCTGCATCAAGCGCGTCTCCCCCGCCGTCGCCTCGATGTACCGGGACATGGCCGAGGCGATCTACACCGAGAACTACGTCCGGCTCGACCGGATGCTCGAGCTGCTCGGCGCGCGCAACCCGGAAGGCGGGCACGTCCCCGAGGAGTTCTACGCGCGCTGGCGCGAGATCCTGCTCGCGCCGTTCATCACCGACGACCTCTACGACTACAGCACGTCGACCATCCACGAGAGCGCCATGGAGCACGCGTCCGGCGCGATCCGCTACGTCAACGCGTTCCAGCCCGCCGCCGACCTCGTCTTCATCGACCGCGTCATGGTCGGCCTCCACAACGCGCTGCGTACATTCGGCCCTCGCGTCCACTGGCGCGGCCTGCTCGACGAGTACCTCGCGATCGCTCAGGTCGACTACGACGACTGAGTCCACCCAGTCTCACGACGACCGAGATCGCGTATGCATCACGATCATCCATCACTCCTCGCGATCTCCATCGCCGCGTCGTTCGCGCTCACAGCCTGCGGCTACGAGGCGCTCCCCGACCTCGACGACGCCACGCGAGACTACTCCGACTCGACCCCGGCTTTCCCTGGCGCCGTCGGCTTCGGAGCGGACGCCGTCGGCGGCCGCGGCGGCCAGATCCTGCGCGTCTCCACCCTCGCCGCGTCCGGCCCAGGCAGCCTCGCCGCCGCGCTCGAGACCGCCGGACCGCGCGTCGTCGTCTTCGAGGTCGGCGGCGTCATCGAGCTCGACGACAACATCACGATCACCCACCC
>CAJXPN010000726.1 GCA_913058025.1 uncultured Myxococcales bacterium
AGATTTCTGCCTGTCTCGTGGGCTCGGAGATGTGTATAAGAGACAGCGCCAACGTCGTGGCGCCCGTCTCGAGCTCCCCGTAGTCGAGCGCCTCGTCCAGGTAGCGCCTCTTCAGGCCGAACGCGGCCTCGTAGAACGACAACGTCGCGACCACGTCCGGGACGTACAAGATCGTGTAACCGAACACCATGGGATCCTCCTCGTGTGTGCGTGTGTGCACGTTCGCGGGCGACCTCCGCCCACACCACGTTGATAGAGGCGACGAGGGATCGCGCGCTTGAACGAATCGGACACCTCGCCCTGGAACGCGAAGAGGCCCGGCTCGATGAGCCGGGCCTCCCGTGTTCTCCAGAGCGGGCGCGGACCTCAGCCCGCCGCCGCCGCGAACACCTGCTTCCCGAAGGTGATCTCCTCGGACTCCTTGTCGTAGTCGACCAGGATCGTGTCGCCCTCCTCGAAGTCCCCGCGCAGCAGGAACTTCGCGAGCGTGTTCTGGATCTCCTTCTGGATGACGCGCTTGAGCGGGCGCGCGCCGTAGACCGGGTCGAAGCCCAGGTCGCCCAACCGAACGAGCACGGCCTCGGTCAGCTCGAGCGCCAGGCCGCGCGCGGCGAGTAGCCCACGCACGCGACCCATCTGGATCGTGACGATCCTGCTCATGTGCTCGCGGGTGAGTGACTCGAACGTGATCGTCTCGTCGATTCGGTTGAGGAACTCGGGCCGGAACCTCGCCTTGAGCTCCTGGCGGACCAGCGCCTCGGTCTTCTCGGGGTCGGTCAGCCCGTGCTCCTGGATGTGGTGGCTGCCCACGTTCGAGGTCATGATCACGACCGCGTTCGTGAAGTCCACGGTGCGGCCCTTGCCGTCGGTGAGGCGGCCGTCGTCGAGGATCTGGAGCAGGATGTTGAACACGTCCGGGTGCGCCTTCTCGATCTCGTCGAACAGGATCACGGTGTAGGGCTTACGCCGGACGTGCTCGGTCAGGTAGCCGCCCTGGTCGTAGCCCACGTAGCCAGGGGGCGCCCCGATCAGGCGCGACACGGCGTGCTTCTCCATGAACTCGGACATGTCCAGGCGGACCATGTTCTGGTCGTCGTCGAAGAGCTGCTCGGCGAGCGCCTTGGCGAGCTCGGTCTTCCCGACGCCGGTGGGGCCGAGGAAGATGAAGCTGCCGATCGGACGGTTGGGGTCCTGGAGGCCACTGCGTGAGCGGCGCACGGCGTCGGAGACCGCCTCGACGGCACGGAACTGACCGACGACCCGCTCGTGCAAGCGATCCTCGAGCGCCAGGAGCTTGCGCTGCTCGCTCTCGAGCATCCGCTTGACCGGGATGCCGGTCCAACGCGCCACGATCGCGGCGATGTCCTCGTCGCCGACCTGCTCGTTGATGAAGCTGGCGCCGTCGCTGGCGCGCTGCGCCTCGATGTCGGCCTCGAGCGCCTCGCGCTCGGACTCGGCCTGCGGGATCTCGCTGAAGCGGATCACGCTGGCGCGCTCGAGCTCGCCGCGCCGGGTGACCTGCTCGTACTCGATCCGCAGCGACTCCACGCGCTCCTTGAGCCCGCGCAGCTCCTGGATCGCGTCGCGCTCGCTCATCCACGTCGCCTTCATGCCGCTGGAGCGCTCCCGCAGCTCCGCGATCTCGGCCTCGACCTCCTCACGGCGGCGCGCGCTCGCCTGGTCGTCCTCCCGCTTGAGCGCCTGGCGCTCGATCTCGAGCGAGGTCACCCGACGCTCTACCCGGTCGATGTCCTTGGGCATGCTCTCGAGCTCCATCTTCACGCCCGCGGCCGCCTCGTCGACCAGGTCGATCGCCTTGTCCGGGAGGAACCTGTCGGAGATGTAGCGGTCCGAGAGCGTCGCGGCGGCCACGAGCGCGGCGTCGGTGATGCGGATGCCGTGGTGGACCTCGTAGCGCTCGCGCAGGCCGCGCAGGATCGTGACCGTGTCCTCGACCGTGGGCTCCTCGACGAGCACGGGCTGGAAGCGGCGCTCGAGCGCGGCGTCCTTCTCGATGTACTTGGTGTACTCGTTCAGCGTGGTCGCGCCGATGCAGCGCAGCTCACCCCTGGCGAGCGCGGGCTTGAGCATGTTCGACGCGTCCATGGCCCCCTCGGCCGCGCCGGCGCCCACGAGCGTGTGCAGCTCGTCGATGAACATGATCACCTTCCCGTCCGACGCGTCGACCTCCTGGAGCACCGCGCGCAGCCGCTCCTCGAACTCACCGCGGAACTTCGCGCCGGCCACGAGCGACCCGAGGTCGAGCGCCATCACGCGCCGGTCCTTGAGGCTCTCGGGCACGTCCCCGCTCACGATCCTGAGCGCGATGCCCTCCACGATCGCGGTCTTGCCCACGCCAGGCTCACCGATGAGGACGGGGTTGTTCTTTCGGCGGCGGCTGAGCACCTGGAGCGCGCGGCGGATCTCCTCGTCGCGCCCGATCACCGGGTCGAGCTTCCCGGCGCGCGCGAGCTGGTTCAGGTCACGGGTGTACTTCTCGAGCGCCTGGAACTTCCCCTCGGGGGACTCGTCGGTCACTCGCTGAGAGCCGCGGACCTCGCGGACCGCGTCGAGCACGCGCGCGGCCGTCGCGCCGCCCTGAGACAGCAGGTCGCGCGCCGGGCCCCTCACCTCCGTGAGCGCGAGGAGCAGGTGCTCGGTCGACGTGTACTCGTCGCCCATCTTCTCGGCGTGCGCCTGCGCGCCGCGCGCGACCTCCACGAGCGCGTTCGAGAGGCCGACCTGAGACGCCCCCTGGATCCTCGGTGAGCGAGAGAGCCGAGCGCGCACCGCGGCCACCACGGGCGCCGTCGCCACGCCGAGCTTCTGGAGCACCGGCACCACGATCCCGCCCTCCTGCTCGAGCAACGCCTCGAGCAAATGCACGGGGGTCGCCTCCGGGTGCTGCGACCGCACCGCCTTCTCCTGCGACTCCGCCAACGCCTCACGCGACTTGATCGTAAACCTGTCGAATCTCATGGCCTTCACCTCTTCTTTACGTTCACCACGGCGCGTCGCCTCGACCCCGAGACCACACCCCTCCACGCCGCGCCCACAGAATACTATTCACGCCTCAACCCAGGTCAAACCATCGAAAACCTCTTATTCACTAACTCCGAGAGCCCTACGTGAACATAAATGCAAAGCATTCACGCCGCACACCCATAATTGTGCGCCGCACAATTGCGATTTGCATGTGCCTACGGCGGACGCGCGCGACCTCGTACGAGGGCACCCGCTGACTCGGCGAAGGGCAGTGCACGACCTCATACGGGGGACTGCTCCCGCGTGGTCTCGGCGTGGGGTGGTGCACGACCTCATACGGGGGACTCCCCCCGCAGGTTGGCCTCGCGGCCAATCTGCTGCCCCCCCCGGTTCGGGGGCTCGGTCGAGCTCTCGAACAGGCTCGGTGGTTCGCGGGTCTGGACGTGGGGTGGTGCACGACCTGTCTCTTATACACATCTGACGCTGC
>CAJXPN010000727.1 GCA_913058025.1 uncultured Myxococcales bacterium
GTCTCGTGGGCTCGGAGATGTGTATAAGAGACAGGAGCCTCAAGGACATCATGCCGGACGTGCCCATCGAGGAGCCCGAGGACGGCGAGGCGTACTACGTGGGGACGGCGCAGTGCGCGACGTGCCACGCGCCGGCGTACGAGGTGTGGAAGAAGACCAGGCACGGCCACGCCATCGACACGCTGATCGAGCGGGACAAGCAGTACGACCAGTCGTGCGTGGGCTGCCACGTGGTGGGGTACGAGAAGCCTGGCGGGAGCGTGGTGGGGAAGCTGTCCTACGCACACACGCTGCCGAACGGGATGGAGATCACGAAGGAGCTGGCGAACGTGGGGTGCGAGGCGTGCCACGGCCCGGGCTCGGACCACGTCATGGCGGCGTACACGGGCAAGGACCCGAAGCCCCACATCGCCCGCGAAGTCCCCGCGTCTCTGTGCGCGGGATCGTGTCACGTCCCCGAGCACTCGCCCCGGTTCAACTACCCCGTGTACGTCCAGCAAATCATGGGCCCGGGCCACGGTAAGTGAGGGAAGCTCGAGGGAGTGAACACTTATTCTTGCGGCTGGGGTTGAGATGTGTGAGTTTCGGGGGTGTTGAGCCCTGAACAACGACCCAATCACCCGAGGCGACGGGTCACCGAGTGCGCCGTTCGGGAAACCGAGTCGGTGCGTTGAGGTGCGTGTCGCGGGGCATTATAATGCTTAAGAGATTCCTCAAGTTTTTCAAAGGTCAAGAGGACGTGGCGCTCCCCGAGTTCGACGGGAGCTACCTCGACTTCTTGTTGATGCACAGCCACGAGGGGGTGGCGAGCGAGCTTGATCGCTGCCCGGGTCATGACCCGCTGTTGCTCGTGATCGCCGAGATCCTGCGCGTCTCGATGGACGGCGTATGGAGCGAGACGATCCGCCGACCGCTAAGGGACCAACACAGTCCCATGCTCAACGCCACGCCGCCGCCACCTCCTGCGGTCTCGGAGGTCTCCGAGACCTCGGACGTGGTGGACGACGAGGACTACGAGGTCCTCGTCGAGGACTCCGACCTCATCGAGGGAGACGAGTACGACGAGGACTCCGAGGCGGACGACGAGGTCGACACGTCGGTGGTCAGCGAGGCCGAGGTGCTCTCTCAGATCGAGGAGTCCGCGGCGTTCATGGGCGCCGAGGAGACGGCCGCGGCCGACGACAAGCTCGGGGCGGACCAGAAGCCTCGCGTCGATCAGCGCGAGGTGCTCCAGGCCGGGCGCGTGTTCCTCGGGATGTTGATCGAGAACGATCGGCTCCCGCTCGAGCTCCAGCTCGGTGTCGAGGAGACGATGCTCGCCCGCGACCTGCTCGTGGGCTACTTCGTGGGCCACGAGGACTTCGAGGAGAAGGCGCAGCGGTTGCTGCGCGTGGTCGAGCAGAAGTTCAGTGAGGGCCTGTTCAGTCAGGCGCGCATCCTGCTTCAGCTCTTCCAGACGGATCGGGACACCCGCATCCGCAACGATCGAAACATCTTCTACGAGGACATGATCCAGCGGCTGGGCATCAAGCGCCGGCACACGGTCTCCCAGGAGCTCGTGGCCGCGTGGGGCGAGCTCGCCTCTCCCCAGGACGAGTCGTCCGAGATCTCTCCCGAGGAGATGCTCGGCTGGTTGTCCGAGCGCCTGTTCGTGAAGATGCACGTGTTCACGCGTGACATGGACGCGGTCAAGGGCTGGACCGAGGTGGGCGGGATGTCCGAGCTGCCCGGTGCGACGGACAACCTCCTGCGGTACCTGCCGCCCAGGCACTGGCGCCAGGCACACGGCAGCGACTCCGGTTTGAAGCGCGCCGTACGTGCGCACATCAACTCGGACTCGCTGGCGACGTACCTGACCAACCAGACGAGGACGTGCTACTTCGTGCTGCGCGCCGTCGGAGACACGGGGCTCGAGGGCTTCCTCGACACGTACTTCGACTTCACGGCCAGAGGCCTGGACGTGAACGCGACGACGATGCTCCCCGAGCTCTACCGAAGGTCGATGGGCGACGCCGACATGATGAAGGCGGTGTTCGACGACCTGTACGCCAGGACGTTGAAGTACGCGGCCGAGGAGAAGCTCGAGGCGTGGTCCGAGGGAGACATCTCCGCCGCGATCGACGACGCGATGGAGTACCTCCGTCGCTGCGACGTCAACGAGGTCCCGCCAGGGAGCTACGACCTCGGGGGGTTCGTCTTCGACCGTCTCTTCGACGTGAGCTACCCGACCCGGGAGTTTGCGTTCAAGTTGCACCGCCTCACATGAGTGGTGCGGGCGCGCTTGAGAAATCCGTGATGTGTCTAGGTTTTGTTCTCTTCCGGCGCGCGCGAGCGTGGCCGGCCGAGTCGTTGGTGTTTCTTGCTAGGGGTGTCTATGTCGTTTGATCCGTCGAACCCGCTGATCGTGCAGTCGGACAGGACGGTGCTGTTGGAGACGGCGAACCCGTCTTTCGAGAAGGCGCGGGACGCGCTCTCCCTCTTCGCCGAGCTGGTGAAGTCGCCCGAGCACGTGCACACCTATCGGATCACGGCGCTCTCGCTGTGGAACGCGGCGGCGCTCGGGCTCAAGAAGGAGCGCGTGAAGGAAGACCTCGCGCGGTGGTCGAAGTACCCGGTGCCCTCGAACCTGCTCGTGGACATCGACGAGTACATGGGCCGCTACGGGCGGTTGCGTCTGGTGGCCGACGAGGACTCGCGGCTGTTTTTGGAGACCGACGACCTGACGCTGCTCGAGGAGATCGTGCGCCAGCGCAAGGTCAACAAGTACATGATCGGTGAGGCGAGCAACGGCCGCGTCGAGGTGAGCCGCCATGACCGCGGCTCGATCAAGCACGCGCTGATTCAGCTCCAGTTCCCGGTCGAGGACCAGGCAGGCTACGTCAAGGGCGAGCCGCTCGAGCTGTCGCTGCGTGAGGAGATGCTGTCGGGGGACACGTTCGCGCTCAGGGACTACCAGCGCGAGGCGGTGGGGTCGTTCTGGGCTGGCGGCACGGTCAAGGGCGGCTCGGGCGTCGTGGTCCTGCCGTGTGGAGCAGGAAAGACGGTCGTGGCGATCGGGGCGATGGACGCCGTGGGCGCCCACACGCTCATCCTGACGACGAACACCACGGCGCTGCGCCAGTGGCGCGACGAGATCCTGGACAAGACGACGCTCACAGAGGAAGAGCTCGGCGAGTACTCGGGGGTCAAGAAGGAGATCAAGCCGGTCACGCTGACGACCTACCAGATCCTGACGTACCGCAGGAACAAGGACTCGGACTTCGTCCACTTCGACCTGTTCAACGAGAAGGACTGGGGCCTGATCATCTACGATGAGGTCCACCTGCTCCCGGCTCCCGTGTTCCGCGCCGTGGCCAACCTCCAGTCGCGCCGACGCCTCGGGCTCACGGCGACGCTGGTCCGTGAGGACGGCAAGGAGGAGGAGGTCTTCAGCCTCATCGGGCCCAAGAAGTACGACGTGCCCTGGCG
>CAJXPN010000728.1 GCA_913058025.1 uncultured Myxococcales bacterium
ATCTACACAGAGTAGATCGTCGGCAGCGTCAGATGTGTATAAGAGACAGGGGGATAGATCGTGGGGATCTCGGGGTGGTTGATGAGAGGCCAGACGGAGGCGTCGCGGACGTGGGCGAGCGCGTCGGAGGAGGGCGGGTGGAGGAAGGGGTTGAGTCCGGCGTGCGCGACGCGGCCGTCCCAGACGTAGCGGTAGAGGTCGTCGGAGAGCAGGGGCGCGGCGAGCGTGAGGGGGACGCGCGCAGCGAGCGCGGCGAGGACGATGGCGAGCGCGAGGCGGCGCGGGTCGAGCTCGGATCGGTGGGCTCGCCGGAGCGCCCAGGCGTAGGGGATGAAGAGGGCGCCGTAGGCGGCGACGAGCGCGGCGGGCGGCATGCTCGGGGCGAGCGCGGCGAGGACGCCGGGGAGAATCGCGAGCGCGATCAGGGGCGCGAGGTCGCGCCAGGTGTGTCGGCCTTCGGGCATGCGCGGGGCCTCGAGCGTGGGGAGTGGCGAGCGCTCGGCGTGTGGGCGCTCAGGAGGGGCGCTGGGCGCGGGCGCGGGTCATCGAGCGCAGGCGCTGGATGAAGGAGAGCGAGGCGACGTAGAAGAAGCCGAACTGGAAGAGGACGAGGAAGGGGATGGAGAAGAGGGAGCCCTTGGGCATGAGCGCGACGTGGACGATGGCGTAGGTGAACCAGAGCCCGAGGGCGACCTCGACGAAGGTCACGATGGTCGACTTCTTGATGTAGATCTTGTTCGACCAGGACTCGCCCTGCTCGCTGACGCCGTACTTGGGCGTGCGAACGAAGGGGGTCTCGTGCCCGACGAGCGCCTCGACGACGGCCTTGGCGTTGTTGATGGAGATGCCGATGCCGATGCCGAGGACGGCGGGGATGAGGCGCAGGGTCTCGAGGCGCCCGCGGCCGATCTCGCGCTGTGAGAGCCAGTAGAAGACGCAGAGCGAGCAGGTGGCCGAGAGGAAGATCGGGAGGTCGAGGATGAGCGTCTCATAGAGGCCCTGGTGGACGCGGACGATGGTGGCCAGGGGCATGAGGACGGCGAGCAGGAGCATGAGGAGGTAGGCGGCGTTGGCGGTGAGGTGGTGGAAGGCCTCGTGCTTGACGTGGAAGGGGAGGTCGGAGCGCAGGATGGGCAGGAGCATCTTCTTGGCGGTCTGGATGGAGCCCTTGGCCCAGCGGTGCTGCTGGGCCTTGAAGGCGTTCATCTCGACGGGGATCTCGCTGGGGGCGGTGACGTCGCGCAGGAAGACGAAGCGCCAGCCCTTGAGCTGGCAGCGGTAGGAGAGGTCGAGGTCCTCGGTGAGGGTGTCGTGCTCCCAGCCGCCGGCGTCGGCGATGGTGGAGCGGCGCCAGACGCCGGCGGTGCCGTTGAAGTTGAAGAAGCGTCCGGAGCGGTTGCGCGCGGTGTGCTCGATGACGAAGTGGCCGTCGAGGAGGACGGCCTGGGCGCGCGTGAGGAGGCTGTACTCGCGGTTGATGTGCTCCCAGCGCGTCTGGACCATGCCGACGCCGGGGTCGGTGAAGTAGTGGACGGTCTGGTGGACGAAGTCGGCGCGCGGGAGGAAGTCCGCGTCGAAGACGGCGACGAGCTCACCGCGCGCGACCTCGAGGCCCTCCTCGAGGGCGCCGGCCTTGTAGCCGATGCGGTTCTCGCGGTGGATGAGCTTGATGTCGATGCCCTCGGCGGCCTTGCGGGCGACGACGTCGGCGACGAGCTGCGTGGTGTCGTCGGTGGAGTCGTCGAGGACCTGTATCTCGAGGAGCTCGCGCGGGTAGTCGATGAGGCAGACGGAGTCGATGAGGCGCTCGGCGACGTAGCGCTCGTTGAACATGGGGAGCTGTATGGTGACGACGGGGAGGTCGTCAGGGGCGTAGTGCCCGGCGGGCTCGGGGTCGGGCTGTCCCTTGGCGTACCTGGTGTAGAGGTAGACCATGATGTAGCGGTGCGACCCGTAGAAGGAGAGGACGACGAGGGTGGCGAAGTAGACGACGAGGAGCGCCAGCGTGGGGGCGTTGTAGTCTTGGAGGTAGGATATCATGTGAATCGTCGTCGTGAGGTGACGTGGCGAGGTCGTGCGCGGGGCGCGGCGCACATTCGCCCATAGAGGCGCCGAGATCAAGGAGTCGGGAGGGGGAGTACATAACAGTGTGCAATGGAGGCGTGGTGGACCTAGGATGTCGCGGCCGCGGTGTCCAATGCATGGGATGCCGTGATGGATTCTTGTGCTGGTGGCAGGAGCGAGAGGATGTCGACGACACCCGATGATGTCGAGGGGGGCGTGAAGAGGGGCGCGGTCTGGGGTCTGCTCAAGACGTTGCGCCCGCACCAGTGGATCAAGAACCTGTTCGTGCTGGCGCCGCTGTTCTTCTCGAAGAGCTTCATGGAGCCGAGGTTGTTGGGGCTGGGGTTGTTGGCGGCGCTGATCTTCAGCCTCACGGCGGGGACGGTGTACCTGATCAACGACATCTTCGATCTGGAGAAGGACAGGCGCCACCCGGTCAAGAAGAACAGGCCGCTGCCGGCGGGCGTGATCACGGTGCGGATGGCAGCGATCGCGGCGTGCGTGCTGGGGCTCGGGACGCAGGCGGCGGCGTGGGCGCTGGACTGGAGGCTGGGTGCGGTGACGTCGGGCTACCTGGGGATGAACCTGGCGTACTCGATGTCGCTCAAGCACGTGCCGTTCGTCGACGTGTCGATCATCGCGGCGGGGTTCGTGCTCAGGGTGTTGGCGGGCGCGTTCGCCATCGACGTGTTCATCTCGGAGTGGCTGATCATCTGCACGTTCCTGCTGTCGCTCTACCTCGGGTTCGGCAAGAGGCTCCACGAGCTCGAGCTCGTGGCGCGCGGCGAGGCGACGAAGGTGCGCAAGGTGCTCGAGCGCTACAGCTCGGGGCAGCTCGAGTTCGTGGTGTTGTTCGTGGCGGGGATGACGATCGCGGGGTACACGATCTACACGATGACGGCGGCGCTGCCGGATCAGCCGCTGAGGTCCGAGCACACGCCGTTCACGTCGAGGTATCTGCCTGCGACGATCCCGATGGCGGTGTTCGGCATCACGAGGTTCTACCAGTTGCTGCGTTCGGACTCGCAGGAGTCCCCGACGGAGCTCATCCTGAAGGACGCGCCGTTCATCGTGAACCTGCTCGTGTGGGGCGCCGCGATGGCGGTCCTCGGATTCTATTTCAGCGCGCCGATGGGCGCGTGAGAGGTCTTTTTCAATGAGCGTGGAGGCGGACGGTCAGACGCTGAACGTGGGGGTGAAGAGGCGAGGCGTGGAGGCGGTGGTGTCTCTGGAGGGCCCCTTGACGATGGGGACGTCCGGGAAGCTGTACGAGGAGCTGATGGCGCTGGTGCGCGAGCGCCCCGAGGAGGTCTCGCTGGACCTGTCGGGCGTGGGCACGCTCGACTCGTCGGGGATCGCGGTGATCTCGTTGGCGGTGGACGCGCTGACGGAGGGCGGGAGC
>CAJXPN010000729.1 GCA_913058025.1 uncultured Myxococcales bacterium
ATCTACACAGAGTAGATCGTCGGCAGCGTCAGATGTGTATAAGAGACAGCCCATGAGCCTGCTGCGCGCGCTGCATGAGAACCGCGGCGTCCTGTTCGCCTTCGCGTGCGTCCTCATCCTCACCGTCCTCGTCCTCACGCTCTACACGTCGGCGACCATCGTGCGCCCCGTCCACGCGCTCATCGAACAGACCGAGCGCCTCGGCGCAGGCGACCCCGACGCGCTCGATCCGCTCGAGAAGCCCGTCACCTACGAGGTCGAGCTGCTCAGCGTCGCGCTCACCGACATGGCGCGTCACCTCAACGAACGCGCCGACTACATCCGCACCTTCGCATCCCACGTCTCCCACGAGTTCAAGACCCCGTTGACCTCCATCCGCGGCACCATCGAGCTCCTCTCCGACCACCTCGACGAGATGTCCCCCGAGGAGCGCGCGCGCTTCCTCTCCATGGTCGACCGCGACGCCCAACGCCTCCAGACCCTCGTCACCCGCCTGCTCGAGCTCGCGCGCCCACCTCGTCACACTGCTACTCACTCCCATCTCATCCTCCTCTGCTGAGGGGCCACAGCGCGGCCCCAAGAACGGCGCCCACAGCGCCAAGAATCCACCACACTCGCCAGCTCTCGACTCGCCACCGACCCCAGGCACACAGCCCGAGCCCGAGCACGCCGCCGCCCACGAGCACCCACCCCGTCCAGGCCAGCCACCACGAAGGCACCGCCGGGCCGAACCAGTGGCCGAAGAGGGCCGCCCACGCGGGCGGGATGACCCACCATCGCCGAGCCCACCTCCGCATGGTCTCGGAGACCGTGTCGCCCGGGGTGTCGTTGCGGCTCATGGCCAGCGTCCACCCGCTCACGAGCAGGACGACGACGACCACGAGGATCTGCGTGGCGAGCCTGCTCATGGCCCAGCCTCCACGAGCTCGGCCGCAGCGATCGCCGCGTCCTGCTCCTCGAGCGTGCCCGACAGCAGCGCGAGCCCGAAGTCGGCGAGCATCTGGTCCCGCGAGTAGAGCTGCGTCCAGGCGCCGGTCTCCGCGTCCCGCATGTGCGTAATGACGTACCCGACCGCTCGCGAGCCGGTGGCCTGGTCGGCAGCCGAGGGCCATCTCACGTGCGAGATCGGGCTGATGGCGTCGACGGCGGTAGCGTTGGGCACCATCGCCTCCATCATCGGCCCCAGGATCGCGCCGTAGACCGAGGCGCGCGCGCCAGTCGACGCGCCCCAGGCAGCGACCACGCCGCGGTCGTCCAGGCGCTCGAGGGGAGTGTCCAGCCTGACGACGGGGCGCCCGTCGGGCATGGTGCCGAGGTACTGGTCGAGGACCGCGTGGCAGTCGGCGCGACGCCGGAGAGCTACCGCGAGTTCGATGCGATGGGTCATGATCCTAGGCATACTCGGCCTCCAGTGCGGCGACGAGCGAGCCCACGTCGGTGGCGTCGAGCTTGTCGGAGAATATGACCCAATCGGTGACATCACCCACCACGTCGAATCGACTCGACGGGCCAGAGCCATACACGGGCAGGTCTGACGATGCGGCGCCGCTTGGCGTCTCGCCCGACCCTGCTATCGTGTCGAGCAGCGTAGCGCCTTGGTACATGCGGGCGTCTGTCGCGTCCCATGCCCACACGAGGATGGCATAGGCGCCCGACGACAGGGACGTATCGCCGTCAGCCTCATCGCTGGCATAGATGGGCGTGCCGCCGTTGACGACGAAGAGCCGCATCCGGTTCGACCGGGTACTTCGGTCGTCGACAATGACTGCCACGCCCACATCCCCAGAACTCTCCGTCGAGGTTGCGAACGGAAAATAGAGCGTGTTTGACGCTGCGTTAGACAACGCCATTCGCACTACGACTGTGCCCGCTGGTGACTGGTGTAGCGTGTCGAGATCGCCGCGTGCGGAGGCGATGTAGTTGTCGTTGCCGTCGAGGCCGATGGAGGGCTCAGTGTCGCTGTATAGCCCTTCGCTGGCCCCAGATGGCGCCGTCGCGTGGATACCTCCCCCGCCTTCGTCGATGATGGTGGGGATGCTCGCGCCGTCAACGTACGGCCACCGGGCCGAATACGCCGCGATCGGCGTGCCGTAGTCGGCTGCCGAGAACCCCTCGTCGGCGCCGGAGAGGTCGCGCAGGATGAGGTAGCGCAGGTCGCCCGCGTCCCCCGCAGTCAGCCAGGACGTCGTGCCTCCGGTGGGCATCGGGAACATCGCAGCCGCTCCAGCGGACACGCCGTTTACGGCGCTGCCTGAGTCGACCTGGAGCGCCGTCCCGTTGACGGTGAGCGTGGTTTTGCCGGTGCTAAATCGCCGCAACTTCACGCGCAAGACTTCGTCGTCCACGAACGCGCGGCCCATGTCGAAGTCGCAATAGTGGTTCGTCCCCGTGCCGCCATCGTCAGACTCCCAGAAGACCCTCCACAGCCCGCCCGACGTCTGGAACTTGAGGCCGAGCAGCCAGTTGGTCGTGTTGCTCGCGTCAGAAGACCCGCCGCTCCACTCGTAGATGTAGCCCGTCTCGCCAGCCGTGTAGATGACCTGCGCCTCAAGCTCGACTGCGCCCAGGAGCTCGCCCGCGTCGTAGGCTGCGAACGTCTCGAAAGCGGACGTGGCGACGTACTCGCCTGCTACGGTGGCGATGGTGCCGCCTCCTCCGACCCATCCGCCCGCCGCGTCGAGGTCGCCGATCTGGTCCTCGAGCGTGTCTGAGACAGCGAGCAGAGAGATCACGTCGTTGGCTGTGGCCAGCGTCCCAAACTGCTCCGCCGTTACAAGCGTCGTGTCGACGATGGCGGGGACCTCGGGCGCGCCGCCGCCAAGGTCGAGCACGTCGGACACGCCCACGAAGGCGAGGTCGCCGCGCGCGCGCCCGATCTGAGCAACCGGGCCGCGCGTCTGTCCGACCTGCGCCACGTCGCCGCGTGTCCGGCCGATGAGGTCGAAGGTGTTGGTCATGCCGGCGACCCCGGGAGCGCCGTTACGCTCACACTGCCCGACCAGATGACGTCGGTGACGCCGTCGTTGTCGGTCGCGATCATGTACTGGACGTAGTCACCGCTCGCGAGGCCGGCGGTGTCCGCCCCGTCGACCGCGACGGCGAACGTGCCACTGGCGGCGGTCGTGATGGTGACGCCCGAGCCGATCGTGCACTCGACGGCGGCGAGGGTCGCGCCGGTCTTGGCCAGGCGCCACGTGAGCTGGGTCGTCGTGTAGTCGGTGAGGTCGATGGCGGTTGCGCTGGAGTTCTGCGCGGTGCCGTTGATGGTGACGTCCTCGCCCGCGTAGAGCTCGAGCGCGGCGACTGTGGTGGCCATGGTGGTCTCCTACGGGGTGTGTAGCTGGGGCCAAACGGCCGCTATGGTTTTCGTGCTGATGCCAAAGCTCGGCGTGCCGCCGGCCCCCTTGACCTGGACCTGTCTCTTATACACATCTCCGAGCCCACGAGACAGGCAGAAATCTC
>CAJXPN010000730.1 GCA_913058025.1 uncultured Myxococcales bacterium
GTCTCCGAGCTCTACACGCACCAGGCCGAGGCGGTCGGCCGCGCGCTCTCGGGGCAGGACGTCGTCGTCGTGACGCCCACGGCGTCCGGCAAGAGCCTCTGCTACAACCTCCCCGTCCTCCACGCGCTCCACCAGGGCGACTCCGCGCTCTACCTCTTCCCGACCAAGGCGCTCGGGCAGGACCAGCGCGCCGAGCTCGACGCCACGCTCGCCGACGCGCCCGACCTGAAGGGCGTGCGCGCCGCGGTCTACGACGGCGACACGCCCAAGGCCGAGCGCCGCGCCATCCGCGACGACCCGCGCCTCATCGTCACCACTCCCGACATGCTCCACGGCGCGATCCTGCCCCACCACGACGCCTGGCGTCGCCTCTTCGAGCGCCTCCGCGTGGTCGTCCTCGACGAGCTACACACCTACCGGGGCGTCTTCGGCGCGCACGTCGCGAACGTGCTCCGTCGGCTCGCGCGCGTGTGCGCCAGGCACGGCTCCTCGCCCACGTTCGTGGCCACGAGCGCCACGATCGCCAACCCCCAGGAGCTCGCGACCACGCTCACGGGCCGCCGCTTCCACCTCATCGACGAGAACGGCGCGCCCAGCGCCGACCGCACCCTGTGCTTCTACAACCCGCCCGTGGTCGATCCCGACGGGATGCGCCGTCGCAGCGCCCGCGCGTGCGCCACGGCGATCGCCAAGGACACGCTCGAGGCCGGGCTCGGAACGATCGTCTTCGCGCGCAGCCGGCAGTCCGTCGAGCTGCTCACACAGCGCCTCAAGCGCGACCTCGACCCGGCGCTCGCGCGCCGCGTCGCGAGCTACCGCGGAGGCTACCTCCCGGAGCTGCGCCGCGAGATCGAGCGCGGGATGCGCTCGGGCGAGCTCGACGGCGTCGTCTCAACGAACGCCCTCGAGCTCGGCGTCGACATCGGCGACCTCGACGCCTGCGTGCTCGCCGGGTACCCCGGCTCGATCGCCTCGGCGTGGCAACAGATCGGGCGCGCGGGCCGCCGCCACGGCGCCGCGCTCGCTGTGCTCGTGGCCTCCCAGGACCCGCTCGACCAGTACGTCGTCCACCACCCCGAGTACTTCCTCGACCGCGCCCCCGAGCGCGCCATGTTGGACCCGGACAACCTGCGCGTGGTCTCGGATCACCTGCGGTGCGCGGCCTACGAGCTGCCGCTGCCACGCGGCGCGCGCTTCGGCGGCTTCAGCGGCGCGGACACCGAAGAGATCATGGGCTTCATGGCAGGGCGCCACCCCGAGCTCACCGGGGACGCGCGCGCCTGGCGTTGGGACCCGAAGGGCTACCCGGCAGGTGACGTCGGCCTGCGCGCGATCTCGGGGCGCGCCTACGCGATCGTGGACGCGTCGTCGGACCGATCGTTGGGCACGGTCGACCACGCCGCCGCGCGCACCACGCTCTTCCCGGGCGCGATCCATCAGGTCAACGGCGCGTCCTACGCGATCGAGTCGATCGACCACGACGCCCACCGCGCCACGGCGCGTCGCACCTCCGGCGACCGCTACACCGTCCCCATCCGCCACGCCACGGTCCACCCGCTCGAGGTCCACGCCGAGGGCATGCGCCGCATGGCAAGCGTGGGCTTCGGCGAGGTCCGCGTGACCGAGCGCGCGCTCGGCTACAGGGCCGTCGACACGCGCACGGGCGAGGAGATCGAGTCGGGCGCGCTCGACCTGCCCGCCCACACGATCGACACGATGGCCTACTGGCTCACGCTCCCCTCGCACCACTTCAGCTCGATCGCCTCCGACCGCCACGAGTGGTTCCGGCTCATCCACGGCCTGGGCAGCGTCCTCGAGACGGTCGCCGCGCTGTTCATGATGTGCGACCCGCGCGACGTCCACCTCGTCGTGGGTTCCCCTCGCCTGAACATGTGGCTCACGCAGAGCCCGCGCGGGCTCACGCTGCGCTCGGAGGCGCCCGCGGACCCGACCGACCAGCGCCCCGCCACGCTGCGCAACCCCACGATCTTCCTCCACGACCGATTCCCCGGCGGCGTGGGCCTGGGTGAGGGCCTGCACGAGCGCCACGACGAGCTCATGACGCGCGCCCACGAGCTCCTCGCCACGTGCCCCTGCCCACGAGGATGCCCCTCGTGCATCGGGCCGCAGCCCGGCGAGGCCGCGATCAAGGCGAAGGCGCTGCGGCTCCTGGCGCACCTCTCGCCGCGTTGAGGAGCCGACATCGCGCCTCATCGACGTGATCGCTCAGAAGCTCCAAGACCGGCAGCGCCCGCAGGCGGCCTCCAGCACGTCGCCCCTATTGAACTACACGCCCGACCCCGGAGGCCGCCTGGCGGCCTCCAGCGAGCCCAGGGGGCATTCGGACCTCAAGGAGACACGCAAGGAGCGCCCCTGGGGCGCGTTCGCTACCCGGCGTCAGCCTCGGCGAGGCCCCGGCACCTGCGCCACCAGACGATGGGCAGCGCCGTCGAGAAGATCGCGGGGATGATCCAGAGCGCCGCGAGCACGATGAGGAAGAACACGTTGGCCTTGCTGTCGGTCCGCATCTCGTGGAGCCTCCACTCGACGAACGCGAAGCCGAGCTGCCCCAACCAGTACGTCTGAAAGAGCGCCACGACGGCCAACTGGGAGCCATACTGGCGAAAGAATCCCGCGCGGTACGGGATCCGATCCTGGACGTAGCCGGGGCCGACCGAGCGTAGGTTTCGTCGGTACGTGCGCTCGGCGTCGCGGGCCGGCTGAGCGATTCCTCGAGATCTTCCGAAGTTGGTCATGGTGTGTCTCCTGCGTAGAGGATCCGAACCCCTACGTTGGGGCCAGAACACCCCGCGCACCATCACGATTAACCAACTCTATACGTTGGCTTTTTCGACGCATGTCACGCGCCGGAGGCGACCTGCTCGAGCGCGCTCTCGCCGACGCGTCCGAAGGACGCGGAGGCGCCGCGGCGCGCCGAATCCCAGAACATCAGCCCGAACGTGATCGCCCACCCCTTCGCGCGGGTGATGGTACCGGCGTCGAGCGGGCCGTAGGCGCCAAAGAACGCGGCGCGGGCGTCGGGTCCGAGCGCGGTCCACGCGATCGCCAGGTCCACGGCGAGGTCGCCCGCGGTCATGTCGCCCCAGTCGATGACGGCGGCGAGCGCGCCGCCTCGAGCGATGACGTTGAAGGGGTGGACGTCGCCGTGGCACCAGGACTGGGAGGTGGGGACGGGCGCCGCGCATGCGGCGGCCCAGGTGGACGCGAGCGCGGAGACGTCTCGTGTCCGTCCGAGGTCGCGCAGGTGCGCGGCGACGCTGTCGGCGCGGCGCGGCTCACGCAGCGGCTGGTCGCGGTAGGGGTTGCGGGGAGGGTCGTCGGGGAGCGGGATGGCGTGGAGCGTGGAGAGGAACGCGCCCAGCTCGTGGCCGAACCTCGGGCCGAGGTCTGTCTCTTATACACATCTCCGAGCCCACGAGACAGGCAGAAATCT
>CAJXPN010000731.1 GCA_913058025.1 uncultured Myxococcales bacterium
CGAGATTTCTGCCTGTCTCGTGGGCTCGGAGATGTGTATAAGAGACAGGCGTGAGCTCGACGTACCGGCACGCGAGCCCCATCGCACGAGGCCGCGCGCCCACGCGCTCGAACTCGGGTCGGCCCCTCAGCGCCTGCACCGTCTCTCGACGCGTCACGTAGGCGCGGTGCAGCGCCGCGCCCTCGAGCTCCCCGAGCGCGAGCACGAACCCCGCCGCGAGCGCCTCTCTGAGCGTGAACGCGCGCCGTGACCCGGCGCCCAGCGCCGTCCTCGCGAGCCCGACGCGCGCGCCCGTCACCCAACCCAACACCTCCAGCAGATCCCCCAACGACATCCTCGGTCGCACCCGCACCAGCAGCTCACCGACCTGCGCCTCGCCCACGCGGCGGTTCGCCTCGAGGCGGACCGCGCCACCCCACCCCGACCGCACGCGCACGAGCCCCCCGAGCGCCTCCTCGAGCTCGGACGCGCCCACGCCCGACGCACGCTCGAGCTCGGCCGCGTCTCTCTCTGCCCTCGACCACTCCTCGAGTTCGACCTCCACCCCGCTCAGCCTCCCTCCACCAGGCGCGTGAGCGCGCCGAAGAACCCCTCCACGTCGTGGAGGCGAGCCCTCCCGCGGCCGTCGACGAGCTCTCCCAGGACGCGCTGCATCTGCGCCCGATCCGAGAAGCAGTACTCCTCGACCAGCGGGATCACGTCGACGTCGAACCGCTCCATCAGCGCGCTCGCGGCGTCCCCGACCTCGTCGCGCACCAGCCAGAGGTAGGAGTGTCCGATGTGGCGCTCCTGACCCACGCCGATCTCGTGGAGGTTCTCGTTGAGGACCGTGAGCAACCTCGACAGGCGCACCCCGCGGATCTCCCGCACCAGCCCGGGCACGCGCTCGAGCAGACCCGGTGACGGCCCGACCATCTTGAAGGCGAACCTCCTGCGGATCGCCACGTCCAGCAACGACACCGACTTGTCCGCCGTGTTCATCGTCCCCAACACGTGCACGTTCGGCGGCACCCAGAGCTCGCGCTGTGAGAGCATCGCCCGGCGCGCGTGCTCGGGGCCACGCTTGTCAGGCTCGATGAGCGTGATCGCCTCGCCGAAGATCCTGGCCACGTCGCCGCGGTTGAGCTCGTCGATGAGCAGGAGGAACGCCCGCTCGGGCTGCTCGCGCGCCCTGTCGGCCAGCCGCCACAGCGCGCCGTCCCGCAGGCCGAACGCCTCGGGGCGGTCCTGCATCGGGCGGTAGCCCTCGATGAACTCCTCGTAGCCGTAGGAGGGGTGGAACGTGACCTTCTCCACGCTCCCCTCGCCCTGCCACCTCGTCCACGAGCCCGCGAGCTTGGTCGACAGGACCGTCTTCCCCGTCCCTGGTGGGCCATACAGCACCACGTTCTTTCGCGCGCGCAGCAGCCTCGCGATCCCCTCGAGCTCCTCCCCGGCGAGGTCTCCGAGCAGCGCGACCCAGCGCCTCCCCATGTCGCGCGCCGCGACCTCGCCTACCTGCGGCTCGATCGCGGGCGCGGCGGCGGGCTCGGGCGTCGC
The DNA here is from genome assembly GCA_913058025.1 of uncultured Myxococcales bacterium. Classification (GTDB taxonomy): domain Bacteria; phylum Myxococcota_A; class Bradymonadia; order Bradymonadales; family Bradymonadaceae; genus CAJXPN01. The sequence goes on from CAJXPN010000731.1 coordinate 1,540, forward strand.
CACGTCGCCTGGCGTGGCGAGCCTACCGAGCGTGCGCCCGAGCGGATGCCGCTCGATCCACCGCACGAAGTCGCCCAGGGAGGTCACGCCGCCCGCGACCCGCCACGCGGCGTCCAGCCCGAGCTGCACCTCCACGTAGTCCCTGAAGGTCTCGACCTCCGGGACCTCCAGACCGAGCAGCGCGCCGGCGCGCCTGAGCACCTCCCCGCGCACCGTCGGCGCCGCGTGCACCCACGCCCACCCGGCGTCGTACGCCGCGAGCGTGAGCAGCAGCAGCTTGCCGTCGACCTCGCGGTAGTGTTCACCGGCGAGCACCGAGATCGCGGGCGACTCGCCCGTGATCATCGCGCCGGCGACCTCCGCGATCTCGCTGAGGCGGGGGCGCACGCTCATCTCGAACTCGGCCTGCGCCTCCTCCTTCCCTGCGTCAGACCTCCTGCCCACGCGCCATGAGCCGTCGCCGCCCACGCCCACGCCGAAGACGGACGCGTCGTCGATGGTGACCTCGACGAGGTCTCTGGCCGCGTGCTCGACCATCCACGACAGCGTGCGCTCCTGGCCGCCGTACACGTACGCGTAGTCCTCGAGCGTCATCCCACCGAAGGGGTCCTCGGGGCGCCCCTGGTCGAAGCACGTCTCGCGCATCAGCGCGCCCGCGCGCTCCAGGTCGTCCACGCCCCCTCCGCTCCAGGAGCCGACCAACTCGGCGGTGTCCTCCGGGGTCAGCGCGTCGACCCAGCCGCGCGGCACGGTCTTGCCGCTGCCGAGCAGGTAGAGCCTCGTGTGCACGTCCAGCAGGTCCCCGGCGAAGCCGCGCTCGGTCGCCCACAGCTCGCGCAACGCGCCGTAGAACGCCGCGGCCCACGCCACGCGCTCTGGCCCCGTGGGGGCGCGCTCGCCAGACCTGTCGACGAGCAGCCGCCACGCAGGCTGGAGCGCGCTCGACGGCTTCGCGAACGCGTACTTCGACGGGTCGCTCATCGCGAGGAGGTAGCTGGTCACGGTCTCGTTGACCGTGGCGACCCTCCCCTCCTCGAGCTCACGCGAGCGCGTCGAGGCGAGGAACGACTCGACGCGCTCCCCCAGCTCGTCCTCTCCGAAGAGCAGCGCCAGGAGCGCCTTCCGGACCACGTCGTCTCGCGTATGCGTGGCCCAATCGCGCGCTCTGGCGTACTCGAACACCGAGAGCAAGTTCTCGTGGTGTGAGAGCGCGCGCTTGAGCGCCGCCGACGCGCCCGCCTCGATCGCCTCCCGGGTGAGCGCCTCGCCAGCGCGCGCGAGCACGCGATCGCGCACGTACGCCTCCGCCTCGCGCACGCGCGGCTGGGCGAGCGCCTCCTCGGCGAGGTCGAAGCCAGCCAACGCCAACCTCGGCCTGACGATCCTGAGCTCCTGCGCCCTGTCACCCATCACACCCTCAACCCGTCAACAACGTCGCGACAAGAACACCAAGGTAATTCCCCACCGCGTAGCCCACTAGCCCGGTCGTCAGACCCGACAGGAGCAGGTCGCGGTTTCCGATCGCCTCGCACACGGGGCCGACGAAGGGAGGACCGAACACCGCCGCGGTCGAGGTCACGATGAGCGTGTCCACGTCGATGTCGAAGAGCCTGGCGAGGACGAAGTGGCAGGTCAGCGTGACGCCCACGAGCGCGGCGGTCATCGCGAGCACGCTCAGGCCACCGCTCATCAAGGTCGCGACGTCCGTGCGCACGCCGATGGCCACGCAGAACATCAACACGAGGTACTCACCGAGCGCGTAGGTGCCAGGGAGCTCTCGCACCCGCTCGATCAGCGACGCGGCCACACCGAACGTCGTCAGGCCGAGCATCACCGCGGCGACCTCGAGCTTGCCGAACACGAGCATCGAACCTCCAGCCGACACCTGTCTCTTATACACATCTGACGCTGCCGA
>CAJXPN010000732.1 GCA_913058025.1 uncultured Myxococcales bacterium
CAGCGTACACGCGTACGGCAACGGGCTGGTGATCGGTGAGGATCCCAGGCGTTGCCCCGCAGAGGTGTAGAACACCCCGGCCGGTGTGGCGCCGAGCGGGCTCAGCCCCGCGACAGTGGGCGAGTAGATGTTGGAGAAGTAGGTGACGCTGCTTCCGGAGGGACTCGACGCGAAGGTCGAGTCGTCCGAGAGCCACCTGAACTCGGTGGACGCGGTGATTGGCTCGTAGGCGAGCTGCGCGCCGAGCCAGGCGGCGCCGACACCTTGAGCGTTGAGCGCGTCCTGTAGCCTCGTCGACTCCTCCTGCGTGCTCATCTCCGAGAGCGTCCCGCCTGCGGCGACGCACTCCTTCGACGCCGCGTCGAAGGTCTTGGCTTCGCTGTAGACCTTGATGCAGTCCTCGGTCTCCCCCAGGCACCCGTACTCCTTCCCAGGAGCGGGCGCGAACGTGAGGTTGACCTTGATCCCGACGCCCGCTCCGACGGTGAACTTGAAGGTCACGACGACGGGCACCGGGCCGATGTTGAACATGAACTTGTACCCGAGCGCGTAGCCCAGGCCGATTCGCTTGTCGATCGGTGTCCGCGTGAACTCCGAGGTAGGGCTGGGGCTGAGCGCGTTCAGGCTCGCCGCGATGCCGGCCCAGTTCGGCGTGATCGAGAACGTCAGCGTACGTGACTGCCCCGTGTTGCCTTCGCCGAAGACCCCCCCGAGCTTGCTCAAATCGAGCGCTGAGAACGACGCCATCTGCCCTCTGAACTTGATCGCGGCGGTCGGGTACGGCGCGCCGTTTTCTGGCGGCGTGCGCTCGATCGTCGCGGTCATGTCGAGCGCGGGCCTGCCACCCTCGCCATCGGAGCGGCCTCCGTTGTTCGAGGTGTTCGAGCAGTAGACGTCACTCGAGTCGTTGTTCGGGCAGGTCTCCTGTGAGCCGTTGTCCTGGGTCCCCGACATGCTCGAGTCACCAGACTTCTTCTCGTTCGAGAAGTCCGTGAACGTCCTCGCCGAAGCCGGGATGTCGGCGGAGACGCGCTCGACGGGAGTGATCGCGGGCTTGAACCTGTCGGCCTCGATGATCACGGGTTGGCGCGCCGTGCGGCATCCTCGGTACTTGAACGGGACGCTGTTCGGGCTGTGCATGCCTTCGTTCTCGAGCTCGACGCTCCACACTTTCCTGAACGGCCCGGTCTCGTGAGCCGAGTTGGTCGAGATACCTTGCTGGCGTTTACCCGCATCCACGGCAAGGTCGTATGTCGCGATCAGGCTGTACGAGCCAGCGGGCCCTGACTGGACCTCCTCGAGCCAGCGCATCTCACTTCGATACCAGTAAGGACCCTTGCCCCACACGGGGACGTACGCGTCACGTCGGAGCAGGCCGTCCGTGGCGTTGATGCAGTAGAAGAGGTCGAACGCGCGCGACTTGCCCGGGATGTAATAGGAGCTGTTGGGGTCTGCGATGAGCTTCTGCTTGGAGTCCGCGTTGATGGGGACGGCGACCGACTGCGTGACCATGTCGTCGGCGCCTTCGAACTCCCCATCGACCTTGCCGTCCGTCAGCAGCGCGCTCCCCAACAACAGGGGCGTGAAGCTCTCGCGCTCGGCCTTCGTCGCGACCACGGGCACGACGAACACGTCGGCGCGCATCTCATGGAGGTAGCGGGCGGGGCCCTCGCCGACGTCACGTGTGGTCTTGGCCACCTCGAAGTTGAGCTGGTTGGTGTGGTTCATGTTGCTCAGGTACCAGGACAGGTCGACCGCGAGCGTGGACTTGCGGTTCGAGAAGGCCCTGAGCCTGGGGGTACTGCGCGCGACGATGTCGACCGTGCCGATCTCTGCGCGATCCGAATACTCTTGTGTCAGGACGAGTCGACTGGCGTTGGGGGGCTCGTACGTCGTGAGCAAGCGCTGCGTGTAATACCCCCTCCGGTTATGCTCCTTCTTCTCGCGTTCGTAGAACATGTCGACCGGGTTCGGCGAACACTCGGGCTCGGAGTCCCCGAGCAGTGAGCCGCCGAATATGCTCAGGTCCTTGTGCCAGACGGTGCGCCCCTCCATGTCGTAGGATATGTGGAGCTGCTGCGAGAGATCTGTGTCCAGCGGCGGCGTACCGTTCTGTCCGTACGAGTCGACCAGCTTCTTGTAGTACTCACGGACGTGGGCCGGGTCGCACGCCTCCGAGAACTTCGTTCGGATCGTCTTTCGGTAGGTGCGGATGCCATAGGCTGGCGAAAACGTAGAGGGGTCGTCCTTCTTGATCGTGAAGCCGAAGGCCACGCAGCGAAAGAAGCGTGGGTCGACTCCGCCGAGCGATGAGGGCAGATCGTATGTGTCTTCGAGCCACGCGGTGAACTTGACCTCGTCGGGGACGAGGTCGTTGGCGAAGCGGACAGTGATGGGGATGTCGTAGGTCCCCTCGAGGGTCATCAGCGCCGAGTCGTTCACCCCTCCGCTCGTGCTCAGCGCCTCGGCGATGTCGCTGGCCAGGATCGCCTTGCCGAAGGAGTCCATCGTCTCGAGGGCGGGCTTGATCTCACCAACCTCGGCCTCGACGACGACCTCGATCATGGAGGCGTCCACGACGCACTCCATGTCCGAGTTGCGCCTGGTTCGGCCATGACACTGGGCCGGTACACACGCCACTCGGCCTGCGTTGTCCGACGCCTTCGAGAGGTTCTCGTTGATCCCGCGGCAGCTCAGTGAATTCTTGGTGAGGAACGTGCCCGCGGATGCGGCAGGCGACGTCTGCGCAGCGGATGTCCCTCCCTCTTTCGAACCGCACGTGTACGTGATCGTGGCATCCGAATACGTGCACCCTGGTGACGTGGCGCCTGTCGCGCACGCGCTGTTCTGACACAGCGCTGTGATCTCACACGAGCGCCGCCCATCGCAGCGGTCCTGCAAGCTCTCGAGCAGCTCTTCGCTGTAGAGCGCGCCGTTGGCGCAGCTCACCGACGAAATGGTGACCTCCGAGTAATCGGGTAGCGCCACCGCGCCATCCGCCGTCGAGCCATCTCCTTCGACGTACTCCTCCGCGTTCGTCGGCGTGCTCGCCGCGAACTTCCAGGGGATCTTGCCCGTCGGGCAGACCAGGTTCTCATCGGCCGGGCTGCTGACCGAGCGCTCGGGCTCGCCACCCTCCGAGTCCACGTCCGCACAGCCCAACAGGCCAAAGAGCCCGAGCAGTGAGGCGGCGAGGAGGCGGGTGTACATGTGTCGTTCGTTCGTCTTCATTTCTTCACTCCTTCTCACTGTCCGACACATCGCAGAATCACGCAGCCATCACCGCCGGTGCCTATCCCGGGGTCGCTCGACCCCGCGGACACCATGTTCACGCCCTGGCAGCGCCCGTAGTCTTCGTTGGTCGCGCCGCCCGGCTGCGCGTTGAACGCGTCGCCGTCGTAGGCCTGTCTCTTATACACATCTCCGAGCCCACGAGACAGGCAGAAATCT
>CAJXPN010000733.1 GCA_913058025.1 uncultured Myxococcales bacterium
GAGATTTCTGCCTGTCTCGTGGGCTCGGAGATGTGTATAAGAGACAGGCCCTGGAGCGTGGACGCCCGATCGAGCTCGAGCCCGAAGAGGCTCCCGAGCTGGCTCGACGCTATGAGCAACGCCGCCGCGCCCGTGAAGCCCGTGACCACCGGCCGCGACAGCAGGTTCGCCACGAAGCCCAGCCGCAGCGCCCAGAACGTCAGGTGCGCCAGCCCCGTGAGCAGCGAGAGCAGCACCGCGAGCTCCACGTGGCTCCCGGGCACCGCCGCCGCCACGGCGCTCACGCCCGAAGCAACAAGGAGCATGTCGATCGCGATAGGCCCCCCGGCGAGCTGACGCGACGACCCGAACAGCGGGTAGAGCAGCAGCGGCACCAGGCTCGCGTACAGGCCATAGATCGCGGGGACCCCCGCGAGCACGGCGTACGCCATCGCCTGCGGTACGAGCATCACGCCCACGGTCAACCCTGCGACGGCGTCCCCGCGAGCGTCCGCGCGCGTGTACCCTCGCAGCAGCGCGATGAGCGGCAGCATACGCTCCAGACGGGTCGGTTCGTTCGGACGTGTCATCGGCGTGGAGGGGCGAGGAGGTAGGGGTGAGGAGGTAGGATTCGGGCTCGAGGGCCTCGTGCGTTATAGTCCCTCTCGTTCCTGGCGCGTAGGAGGATCAAGGTGAGCGAAGAGAGTCCACGGAGCTTCCCCTGGTACGGCTACCTCGAGCCTTACGCGTTCGGCGCGTCGGCGATCGGCTTCCTCGGGCTCGCGCTCGCGAACATCATGGGTCTGAAGGGCGGCGCGCTCGTCGTCGTCAGCGTCCTATCGGCGCTGCCCGCGCTCATCCTCCCCGCCGTCGTCATCTACGCCTTCGAGCGCGCCCGGCGAGCCGTCGCTCGCGCGTGGCTCGGTGAGCGCGCGCCGGACGTCGAGAACGAGCGCGACCTCGCAGAGCGCGACCTCGCGATCACACAGCGCCGGCTGCTCGCCTACGCCATCCGCCGCGTCCGCGACGTCTCCTACGAGGAGGCGCTGGGCTCGTTCATGCCCATCCGGGTCCTCATCACCATCTTCATGGTGATGTCGATCCTGATCCTCTTCACCATCGTGGTGATGCAGCCACGCGGTGTCAGCCCGATCGCCTCGCACTTCTTCCTGCTCGTGCTCTTCGGGTTCGGCGCGCTGGTCACCTTCTGCGGCAACCTCGCCCTGTCTTACCTCTGGCGCGGCGGCGTCCAGGCGACCACGCACATCGTCGAGGGTCAGCGCGCGCTCATCGAGCGCCGGAAGGTGCTCGCGGGGACGGATCTGGGCGGCGCGATCTCGCTGGAGGAGCCCGCCCAACACAAGGGGGAGCTCTCCATGGCACGCGCGGGCGAGCTCTCCGAGTACGTCGAGGCGACGCGCCACGACGAGGACGTCGCGCTGGGGCTCGACGCCGACCAGGTCAGCGACCAGGTCGGCGAGGAGCTTTACGAGGAGCTGGGCGAAGAGCTCGAGGTCCCCGGGACGTATTGAGGGAGGGGAGGTGTGAGGCCGGGCGCGCGTTCAGCGCGCCCGGTCGACTCACGGGCAGCTCTGCGACGCCAGGCCGAGGTTGCCGAGGGAGTCGGTGGGGAGCGAGGCCCACTGCGCGAGGTCGAGCGGCGCGGTGCCGTCGTTCGGGGTGTAGTCGCAACGCTCCAGCGTGACGTCCTTGGCGAAGTCCGTGGGCGCCGGGTTCACGAGGAGGCCGATGGCGTCGACGATGGAACCGGTGGCGACCTCGAGGATGCCGAGGCGGTCGTTGCCGGAGAACGTGAGCGAGCCGGTCGTCTGATCACACCCCGCGAACGCGAACGCGCTGTTGCACACGACGTGGTAGCCGTTGGGCGGCAGCACGAGCCCGCTCGTGAAGGCGATGGTGTTCTCGCAGTTCATGGTCGACTCGTTGATGGTCACGCAGATCGCGTAGTCGTCCAGGCTCACAGTGGCCGGGTTGCAGTTGTAGATCTCGAGCGCCTTGTTGTTGCCCGAGCCCTCGACGTACTCGGAGAAGAAGAGCCCCGAGGTGCAGTTGGGCGTGAACAGCATGCTCCTCGCGTTGACGTTCAAGCTGTCGACCTGGCTGGTGTTGCTCGCCGTGTCCGTCACGGTCAACTCGATGACGTAGTCGCCGACGACGTCGGTGATGAAGAGCGGCTGCGCGAGGGTCGGGTTGGAGAACGTGGCCGACGACCCGACGGGCCTGGACACGATGGCCCAGGAGTACGTGAGCGGGTCGTTGTCGAAGTCGAACGAGGAGCGGCCGTCGAGCGCGACGGTGCCGCCCACGAGCACGATCTGGTCTCGACCCGCCAGCGCGACCGGGGTCCGGTTCGCGATGACGCAGCTCTGTGTGGGCGCGACGCCGAGGCCGTCGAACGCGTTCAAGCCCATGCTCGCGTACCAGAGCGTGGGGTCGAAGATGTTCGCGCCGTCGTAGGGGCGGAAGTCGCAGCGGTCTAGCGTGTCGTTCGAGGCGAAGTCGTCGGCGCGGCCGAACTGACCGAAGACGTCGACGAGGTCGTCGGTCGAGGGCGAGTAGTCGTCGTCGTCGTCGACGTCGACGAAGAGCGAGTAGGTGTCGTTGCCGGTGTGGATCAGCTGGGTGCTCAGGCCGTCGCACTTCGCCAGGAGCGCCGGCTCGGCCATCGGGTTGCACATCACGAACGTCTCGCCCGGGGCGAGCGTGGGTTTGAGGGCGCCGATGTCGATGTGAACGCAGTTCGTGATGCCGTTGGAGTAGCGGCACATGCCGTAGTTGGTCATGTCGAAGGTCGCGGAGCCGGTGCAGTTGTAGAGCTCGAGCGCCCGGTTCGAGCTGGTCCCCTCGACGTACTCCGAGATGATCACGCCGCCGGGGCAGCTCGCCGGGGTCGCGAAGATCTCGACCGAGTCGGAGGCCGTGTTGGACGCGTCGTCCGTGACGTTCAGCGTGATGACGTAGACGCCCTCGACGTCTGCGGTGAACGAGGGCGAGGCGAGGGTGGGGTCGGTGAAGGAAGCAGCCGAACCCGCGGGCCGGCTGGAGAAGGTCCAAAGGTAGCCGAGCGCCAGGCCCTCCGGGTCGCTCGAGCCCGTGCCGTCGAGGGTCAGGAGGCTCCCGGGTGAGACGCTCCGGTCGATGCCCGCGTTGGCGACCGGGGGTAGATCGATGACCACGGCGGACGCGGTGACCGTGACGGAGTCGGAGGCGGAGGCATTGCCCAGCGCGTCCGTGGCGATGAGCTCGGCGACGTAGACGCCCTCGACGTCGGCGGTGAACGTGGGCTGGGCGGCCGTGGGCGACGAGAGCGTGGCCGAAGAGCCCGCGGGCAGCGTCGTCAACGTCCAGGCGTACGTCAGCGCGTCGGACTCGGGGTCGGTGGAGCCCGAGGCGTCGAGCGTCACGAGGTCGGCGACGTCCACCGAGACGTCCGCGCCCGCGGCGGCGG
>CAJXPN010000734.1 GCA_913058025.1 uncultured Myxococcales bacterium
TCGAACGCGACCAGGGTCTGCGCCCCGCGCTCGAACGCCTGCGCCACGAGCTGGGTCGCGAGCTGCGCGTTCCCGAGCCTCGTCGCGGACACGCGGGCAGCCTCGAGCTGAAGCCTGGCCCCTGCCTCGGCGTCCTCCGCGGCCGCCCCACGCTTGACCAGCTCCCCCACGAGCTGCTGCCACTCGCCCCCTGGCTCATACGACTGCTCGAGCCTCCTCACTGCGCCGAGCGCGTACGGGTTCGAGTTGATTCGGGCGAAGTAAGACTCAACGTGGGCCTGATCCATGATCTCAACGCTTCCTGTTCAGAAAACGAGCGTGCACCCCATCAACCCCTCGCCCTCTCCGTGACCCTCGCGGACACTGTTGCCCACGCCACATCACGGCCTCTCTGAAGGCAAGCGTTCAGGTATCGCGCATCTACTCGGGGAGTTCCCAAAAACCGTGGTGGTAGAACGGTAATGTGATAACACACCGCGAACCTCACAGACAACACGTCGACGCGCTCGCGGACAGGGTTTCCATGGCCTCGGACGTCGCGACGGCGAGGTGTCCCTCAAGGACACCTCACCGTCACGCGCGCGACCCCCCTTCATGAATCGAACCTCACTCGGGCGGCTCCGAGCGCTGCATCGCGGTGAGCAGCTCCGTCCGGAGCCCCTGGCCCGCGGTCAGCTGCGCGCGATCCGTCGCGCCGTCGGCGCGCGACTCGAACTGGTCGAGCGTCTCCAGCGCCTCCTTCGTCTTCCCGGCCTTGTGCTGTGCCACCGCGAGGTTGAAGTAGCCGACCCCGTTCCGGTTGTCCGCCTGCACCGCCTCGGCCAGCGTCCCCACAGCCTCGTCGTACCTGCCTAGCTTGAGCTGCGCGAGCCCCTTGCCCCTCAGTAGCTGTGCCACGCCCGGGTTGTTCGTCAGCCCGTTGTCGTAGACCTTGAGCGCCTTGTCGTGAAACCTGAACCGCAGGTACAGGTCGCCCAGCGCGTGGTACGCCGCGCCGCCGGGGTCGTCACCGCCGATCTTCATCTTCGGACCATGCTCGATCGACTTCGTCAGGCTCGCCACCGCCTCCGGGTAACGCTTGAGCTCGACCTCGCTCACGCCCTTGCGGTACCACGCCTTCGGGAACGCCTCGTGCTTCGCCACCGCCAGCTTGAGCTGCTCGATCGCCGGCTCGTGCTTCCCTCCGTCCGCCTGCGCCGCGCCCAACCTGTACAGGAACTGCGCGTTCTCGGGGTCGCGCTTCACCGCGATCTCATAGCGCTGCTGCGCCTTCTCATAGTCGCTGAACTTCTGCTGGTACGCCTGCCCCGCGTAGTACGCAGGATCGGCGTACGTCATGTCCGCCGACGACGCCTCATCGAGCTTGTCCAAGCCGTCCGAGGCCTCGCCGCGGTTGAGCGCCGCGAGCCCCTCGTTCATCAAGCTCGTCGAGATCGAGCGATCCTGGCTGCACCCCACACAAACCAACATCACACACGTCACCAGCGTCACCCGCGCTCCTCGCATCCGCTCCTCCTCGAGTCGTCGTATCATGCACACGGCGCGCATCTTACGCTCGCCACGCGCCCACGCGCAACGCCCCGACGAAGCAAGCTCACTCGCCCTTTAAGGCAAACGGATACCGCACCTCGACGCCCCCCTCACTTCGTCGAGAACACAAACGGGTATGTCACCACGACAACGCCACCGCCTTTGGGCTCGGGGAACTTCCAGCGCCTGACCTTCTTGGCCACGCACGAACCCACCTCGTCGCTCGCCATCGTCGAGCCCTTCACCACCGCCGACTTCACGGCCCCTGTCGAACCGATCATGAAATTGACCGAGATCTTGCCCGAGAGGTCTGGATTCTTCACGAGCTGCTTCTCATAGCAGTACCTCACCTCGCGGCGGTGTTGGCGCACGACCCGACGGATGATCTCCTTGTCCAGCGAACCCTTCACCCGCGGCTTCCCAGGGACGACCCGAGGAGCCACCGTCGACCCATCGACCTGCGCGTTCGTTCGCCCCGTCCCCGAGAGCCCCAGGCCACCAAGGCCGCTCATGGCCGATGCGGATTCATCCGCTGACAACGTCCCGAGGGCCGCGTCCTGTTGCGCCCCGGGCTTCCCCTTGGTCGCCGCTGTCTTGGACGCCGAGAAGGTGAACGGGTACGTCACAACAACAGCACCGTCCCTGGGCTTGGGAAACGACCACCGCTTGACCTTCCCGATCACGCACGATTCCACCGCGTCATTCTTCAACGTCGTGTCAGCAACCACTGCCGACGCCACGCGGCCCCCAATCGAAATCACGAACTCGACAGAGACCTTGCCCGAGAGGTCGGGATCCTTCACGAGCTGCCTCTCATAGCAGTACTTCACCTCGTTGAGGTGGTTGCGCACAACGCGACGGACGATCTCCTTGTCCAACGAACCCTTCACCACCGGCCTCCCAGGGACGGTCTTCGCAGACTTCAGAACCTTGGCCTTGCTCTCCCTCTTCACATGCTTGGACGCCTTGAAGACGAACGGATACGTCACGACGACGATGCCGCCGCCTTTGGGTTCGGGGAACTTCCACCGCTTGACCTTCTTGGCCACACACGAGCCCACGGCGGCATTCGCCATCGTCGAACTCGCGACCACCGCCGACGCCACCCTCCCATCCTTCGAGATCACGAACTTGACCGAGATCTTGCCCGAGAGGTCGGGATCCTTCGCGAGCTGCCTCTCATAGCAGTACCTCGCCTCGTTGCGGTGCTTGCGAATGACCCCACGGATGATCTCCTTGTCCAGCGAGCCTCTTACCGTCGGCTTCCCGAGGATCGCCTGGCCTTCTTGCGCATGCGCAAACGCCGGAACTCCCACGCACAAACAGATCAACGCACCCCACACCCTCTTCATCCCTGGACTCCTCTCGATTCATATTCATGACTACGTGCATGGACGCGCGCGCTCGTGCTCCCATTCAAAACTGCCCCCAACGACACGACGCCTCCTCTCATACGAGAGGAGGCGTCGATGCGAACCTGATTCAAGTGCTCTGACGGATCAGGTCGTGAACTTGAACGGGTAGTTCACGATGACGATGCCGCCGCCCTTGGGCTCGGGGAAGACCCAGCGACGGATCTTCTTGGTCATGCACTGCTCGACCTTGGCGTTCTTGAGCGTCGAGTCGTTGACCACGGCCGACATGACCGAGCCCGAACCCGAGATGGTGAACTTGACCTTCACCTCGCCCACGAGCTTCGGGTTCTTCTGAAGCTCCTTCTCATAACAGTACCTGATCTCGTTGCGGTGCTTTCGCACGACGCGGCGGATGATCTCCTTGTCCAACGACCCCTGAACTCTGGGCTTTCCGGGGATGATCTTGGGGACCTTCGTCTTCTTGTCGGCGATATTCGCCGCGTTCTTCCCGTACTTGTTCCCGCCACCGCCACCGCCGCCGCCGACTCGACCTCTGGTGCCC
>CAJXPN010000735.1 GCA_913058025.1 uncultured Myxococcales bacterium
CGCGGGCGCCGAGCACCTCTCGGGGCTCGAGTCGCTCGACCTGCGCGGCAACCTCATCGGCGCGCGCGGGCTCGCCGCGCTCGAGTCGTCCCCGTTCCTGAGCGACGCCGTGAAGGCACACGTCCGTGAGGAGATCACCCCATGAAGAACTACGACTTCGCGCTCCAGGAGCTCCGCAGCTTGATGCAAAAGGACGCGCTCGAAGGAAGAGATCGAGCGCGGCTCTGGGGACTCATCTTGAAGGCCAACAGCGACTACAGCCAGATCTACGCGTCGCGCTGGCGACCCTACATCGAGGGATTTCCACACCACCTCGAGGAGCCGCTGGCGACCGTCGGTAGCGTATGGAAGCTCGAACAGGTCACGGGGCTCGTGCCGCTCGCGACGTTCGAACTCGAGCTCTTCCAGAGCAGCCCGGGCGCCGAACTCTTCGCGTCGCTCATGCTAAAACCATCGCTCGAACGCGTCTCCACGCTCGCGGTCGGCTTCAGTGAAGCGTCGATGTCATGCGCTCGCGCGCTCACGGCCTCACCGCATTTGACACATCTGCGTAGCCTCATACTCAAATCGGACTTCGACAACGGAGTCATGGAGGTCGTCGTGGACGCACCGTTCATGCGCAACCTGAACAGGCTCGAGATCACGTGGAGTTGTGTCGAGCCACGCGAGCTTCAAGTGCTCCTCTCGAGCCTGACCAACGCGCGCCTCGAACACCTCGATGTCACAGGAAATCCGCTCGGAGCTGAAGGAGCTGAGCTCTTCAGTCAGGCGCCTGGGGTGCGTCGACTGCGCACCCTCGGGATGAGCGAGTGCGGACTCTTCGACGATGGCGTCGCCGAGCTCGCGCAGGCGAGTACGCTCTCGGATCTCGAGACCCTGAACATCGGCTACAACGAGATCACGGCGGCCGGGTTGAAGCGGCTCATCGACTCACCACACATGAGTTCGCTTCGCGCGCTCGACCTGGGCGCAAACCCCACATTGAGCGATGACGGGGTCGAGATGCTCGTGACGTCGTCGTGGTCGGCGAGCCTGAAGCGCCTCGACCTGGGCTACACCGGCCTGAGCGATCGTGGAGCCCTCGCGATCGCGTCGTCGCCACATCTCGACCAGCTCGAGGCGCTCAACCTCTGCGTCAATGGCATAGGAGATCAGGGCGCATACGCGCTTGCGAACGCGCAGAGCCTTCGCAACCTGCGCGAGCTCCAACTGGGCGACAACGCCATCGGACCAGCGGGAATCCAAGCGTTGGTCGACTCGCCGTACCTGAGCGACTCCGTGAAGAATCAGCTCCGGGCGGAGCTGATGGGATGAGCCGCCTGGCCGCCCACAGCGGCATGTCCTCGGAGGACAGAAGACGCCACGGGCGTCCGTCGAGGCTCAGCCGTTCACAGAGACATACAAATCAAGATATTGAACGACCAGCCGATGAGTAGCGCCGCTATCCGCAGCAACGTCTCGAGGCGACCCTCATGGTCGCGGACACCCGAGGCGACATCAGGGCTCTTCATCTGCAAGATCCCGAGGCGACCGACCTCGCTCGATTCAACCGCGTCCGCCACCCGCGTCATGGCGCGCGCGTCCCTCACAGCTCGAACATCACTCACGTCTGCCTCTTCACCATCGATTGGAAAGTGAGGTCGGCTCGAGCAAACCACCACCCGAAGTATCCGACCACCACACCCTGAACACCGCAGGCGCTCGCAGGTGTCACCTGGGGGGGCACGTTTTGGAGGCTGGAGGTAAATAGCCACGCCGAGTTCGAGGCCCGCAGAACGCCTCCTGGGTGCCTTCCTGGGCCGATCGACCCCTCCATGATGTGTCGAAAGTCGCCCCAGCGAAGCAGCGAGAGCCGCGCGTCATGCTAAAACGGATGTAGTCCGGGGCCTGCGGGCGCGAAGTGGCTACACTTCACCTCATCGAGAGAGGACACGATGGAGGTCGAGATGGACGACGCGTTCGGAGAGCTACGCAGCCTGATGAACATGGACGAGGTCTACAGGGAGGACCGCGCGAGGCTGTGGGGGCTGCTCGACGCGCAGTCGACGCACGACCCGGAGGCCTTCGCGTCGCGCTGGCTGCCCTACCTCGAGGGGTTCCCGCGCCACATGGGGGTCTACATGACCGAGGTGCTCGGCCTCGAAGAGCTCGAGCAGGTGGCGTCGCGGGTGCCCGTGGCGCGGTTCAAGCTCACGCTCGCCTATTCGGACTACGACGCCGCGCGGGCCGCGGAGCTGGCCGCCTCGCCGTGGGCCGCGAACGTCGGGCACCTCAACCTCAACCGCAACGCGATCGGTGACGCGGGCGCACGGGCGCTGGCCGAGTCGCCCCACCTGCGGCACGTCAGCGAGCTGCACCTGGGCCACAACGGCGTCGGCCCGGACGGCGCCATCGCCTGGGCCGAGTCGGAGAACCTGTCGCCCGTGTTCAAGCTCTACATCGCCGACAACCAGCTCGGAGACGAGGGCGCGATCGCGCTGGCGCGCTCGCGCCACCTCGACACGATGTCGATCCTCAAGATGTCGGACAACGGCATCGGCCCGGTAGGGGCGGCGGCGCTGGCGAACGCACCGGGGCTCTCCGGGCTCTCCGACCTGGGCCTCTCGAACAACCCCATCGGGAGAGAGGGAGAACGCGCGCTCGCGAGCTCGCCCTACCTGAGCGAATACATCCGAGGAAGATACGGTACTTGAGGCGCGGACGTCCGCGCGGCAGGAGCCACTAACAACCCCCGGTCACACCGCCCCATCACACGAAGAAGAAGGAGACGACATGAGCGATGCAGGACATGAGGTCGAGGTCGTGGGTATGCGACGCTTCAGCACGAACTACTCGTTGGCGCCGAACTACCGCACGGAGGTGCGCCTCACGCTCGTTGGCGGCGCGTTCGAGCCCCACGCCGAGCAGGTCGGCCAGCTCGTGAGGCAGGCCGAGGTCAACGGCGTCGTCACGCTGCACACCTACATCCAGCTCCACGCCAGCGGCGACGCCGAGGCGATCGCGATGGTCCAGGCGCAGAACCCCGAGCACCACCCCACAAAGGGCGGCGGGACCACGACGGTCACGCTGGAGCTCTCGGACGGCGGGTCGCTCGAGATCGAGCAGTGGTCCGAGTCGTTCACGGGCATGAGCGGGCTGTACGAGCTGCTCCTGAACGCGGGGACGCGGTCGGTCTTCGATCCGAGCGACTTCGAGGATCGGCTCAAGGTGAGGGACGAGCCGACATGGGAGGACCCGATACCGTCGTCATCGTCGTCAGCCCAGACCGAGGATGCGCTCGAGGGTGGCGACGAAGAAGTCTTCTGAACGGGCGCGGCCGTCGTCGGTGTCGATGTGGGGGGGGCCGACCCAGTCCTGCTTCGTCCGGGCGAGGACGTGCCAGGTGAGGAAGGACGAGATGAGGAAGGCGGCGAGCGCGCGGGCGTCGACGTCGCGGACGACGCCGC
>CAJXPN010000736.1 GCA_913058025.1 uncultured Myxococcales bacterium
CTGCTCGTGAGCGCGCTCGCGTACTGGGCGAGCCAGCAGGGCGCGTCGACGCAGGAGGACCCCGAGGGGTTCCAGCCGAGGACCGCGCTCACGTCGACCTCGGAGGCGCCCGCGGGGCCGCCGGTGGAGGTCTTCTGCGTGGAGCGAGGCGCCTCCGGCGAGCTCGGCTTCAGGGGGCGCGCGGACGCCCCTATGGGCGCGCTTTCTTGCCCGACGAGCGGCGAACTCAAGCTCGCGCACGGAGACCCGGGCGCGCGGACCTACGTGGCGATGTTCGGCGCGACGCGCGACGGCAGGCTCCACTGGTACGGACCGAGCGCCGCCGCGCCTCAGGCTATCGTGGCGAAGCGAGCGCCTCGCGAGCTGTGGGGCTTCGGCGAGTCGATCAGGCTCGGCGTGAACCACTCGGCAGGGCCCGTGCGGGTCCACGCGCTGTTTTCGAGCGCGCCTCTGAGCCATGATAAGGTCCGGGAGATCGCGGAGCGCGTGCCCGCGTCGGCGCGGTTCGAGGAGGCGAGGCTGGATGTGGGCGGCGGGGTGGCGTCGTCGAGCGTCGTGTTCGAGGTCATCGATCAGGAGGAGCGGCGATGAAGAGGATGCTGACGACGGCGGCCATGACGGCCGCGAGCCTGTGCGCCTGGAGCGCACCATCCCACGCCGGGCAGACGAAGACGTACGCGCTGATCGTGGCGAACAACGGGAGCGTGGACGAGGGCGTCGAGCCGCTGCGTTACGCCGACGACGACGGCGCGCGCTACTACGAGACGTTCTCGAGCCTGGCAGACGAGGTCCGCCTGCTGACCGTGCTCGACGCCGACAGCCAGCGCGTCTTCCCGGACGTCGCGCCCAAAACGCTGCCGCCCACGCGCCGTCAGCTCTCCGCGACGGTCGCCGAGCTCAGCGCCGCGATCGCGCGTGATCGCGACGCGGGCGTGTCCTCGCAGGTCTACCTCGTGTTCACCGGCCACGGGAACGTCGACGCCTCGGGGGAGGGCTACCTGAGCCTGGCCGACGGGAAGCTGCGCCGCTCCGAGCTCTACCGTGACGTCCTGCGCCCGCTCGAGGGGACCTCCACGCACCTCATCATCGACGCGTGCCACGCGTACTTCATGGTCCGCAGCCGCGGCGGCAACCAGGACGACCGCTCCGGCCAGCGGCTCGACCAGGAGCTCGACGCCTACCTCGCCGGAAACAAAAACCAAAACAACAACTTACCGAGCACGGTGGGTGTCATTCTGTCGACCTCGGGGACCGCCGAGGTCCACGAGTGGAGCAAGCTCCGGGCGGGCGTGTTCAGCCACCAGCTCCGCAGCGGCCTGCTCGGCGCGGCGGACGTCGACGGCGACGGCGAGGTCGGCTACCTCGAGCTCGAGGCGTTCCTGGCGGCGGCCAACGCAGGCGTCACGAACCCGAAGGCGAGGATCAGCGTGTACGCGCAGGCGCCGGCGCAGGACCTCAGCGTGCCCATCGTGAGGCTGGGCGACTACGCCGACGCGACCACGCTCGAGCTGCCCGCGGGAGTCTCCGGGCGCTACCACGTCGAGGACTCGCGCGGAGTGCGCTACGCGGACATGAACGTGGACGGGTCGCGCGCCACGCAGATCAAGCTGCTGCGCGCGCCGACGGGCGGCGGCGCCTACTACCTGCGCGACGCCGCGCGCCAGGCGCGCGTCGACACGGGCGCAGCGAGCGTCGACGCCAACACGCTCGCGTACGCCGAGCGCGCGTCCAGCGCGCGCGGCTCGGTCGAGGAGGCGTTCCGCACGAGCCTCTTCACCACACCCTTCGGCCCCGGCTTCTACGGCGGCTACGTGGCCAGCCGGCGCCGCTACGAGGTCATGCTCGAGGAGCGCGGCGCGGGGCTGCGCCCTGCCCCCGCCGCTGGCTTCACGCCTGGGCTCACGCTCGAGTACGGCGCGGGCAACGCCGCGCTCGACCTCGCCGGGCTCCAGCACTCCGGCGCCGTCAGCGTCCCCTTCACCCACTCCAACGGCTTCACCGTCGGGCCGTTCGTGGGCTACGGGTTCACTCCAGGCGAGGGGTCCTCCGCGCACCGCGTGGCGCTGGGAGCGGAGCTAGGCTGGAGGCTCGAGGTCGGCGAAGGCTGGGCGATCACGCCGCGCACCAGGATCGGCAACCAGTTGTTCTTCCTGACGAATTGCGCCGACGGGGGGCTGTGCGCAGACCCGGTCGGCCTGCGCGCCTCGCTGGGCGCCGCGGTCGCGACGCCGCTCGCCGGCGGCTCGCTGTACCTCCACGCCGACGCCGCCGGGGACGTCGCGACCCAGGCGAACAGCCAGACCTCCGTGGAGACGCTCTTCCTGACCTACACCGCGGGGCTGGGCGTCAGGTTCTGACCCCCGACGCGACCTCCGACCGAATCCACAGGCAACGCCCAGGGGGGCAGCTCCGATAACCTCACTCGAGGCGCGCGTGGCGAGTTCGCCGCGCACACGAACACACGAGAGGGAGGAGACGATGATGCATCTTGGAGTGGTTCTTTCGAGGATGACGACGCTGGCGATCCTGTGGGGCGCGCTCGGCTGCGCCGAGCCGCTGCCCGCGCACGCGGCCTACGTCCCCGCGGACTGCCCGACGACGGACACGCCGACCTTCGACACCTCACCCGAGCCGCTGCTCGAGCCCCAGCTCAGGCAAGCCAAGCAGGCCGAGGCGAAGCGCAGGCCCGAGCGTGTGGAGCTCGATGAGAAGGAGGACCCGGCGGAGAGCTCACGCGTGGAGCTGAACACGGCGAACCAGGCCGAGCTCGAGGCGCTCCCAGGGATCGGGCCGTCGCTGGCGAAGCGGATCATCGCGCGCAGAGAGAAGCGCGCGTTCCGGCGCGTCTCACAGCTCAGGCAGGTGAAGGGGATCGGCGCGGCGAAGTATCGCGAGCTCAAGGGCCTCGTCCGGGTGGAGTGAGGCCACGGGCAAGAAATGAGAGAGGCCGGCCCCTCGTGAGAGGGGGCGGCCTCAGCGCTGTGTCGGCAGTCGCTCCGAGGGTCACTCGGACTCGTCGTCGTCGTCGGTCTGCGTGAGGATGGCCTCGTAGACCTCTTCACGGAAGATGGCGACGTCGCGAGGTGCGACGATACCTATGCGCACTTGGTTCCGGCGGATTTCTTTGACCACGATCTCGATATCGTCTCCGATACGGATCGACTCCCCTACCTTCCTGGTGAGGGTCAGCATGTGTCTCGCTCCTTTACCAAGCACCATACCCACCTCCGACTGTAGAGGAGGGTCGGGGCGGGTCAATTTATTCGAGGGTGGAGCGATCGTTTGGGCTCATGGGATGGGCGTGACGAACCTCACCAGGGGTTTTGGAACGAGGCCTGATGAGGGCAGGTGGTTCGCGTCGTGGAAGCGGGCTGGGGGTGGAGCTGCCACACGGTCCCCCAGCGGCCGCTCGCTCACGCTCACTCCGCGGTCCCCTCGCAGGGA
>CAJXPN010000737.1 GCA_913058025.1 uncultured Myxococcales bacterium
TTCTCGGTCCCTGGCCTCCGCCCGCGCTCCTGGTGGCCGCCCGAGAGCATCGCCTCCAGGACGACCCCCTCCCTCAACACGATCGCGCCGATGCCCTTGGGGCCTCCCATCTTGTGGAAGGAGAGCGTGGCGAAGTCGGCGCCGAGCTCGCCGAGGTCGAGCGCGACGCGCCCGATCGCCTGGGTCGCGTCCACGTGGAGCGCCGCGCCGTGCGCGCGCGTCAGCTCGCGCACACGCGCCACAGGGTTGACGTTGCCCGTCTCGTTGTTCGCCGCCATCACGCTCACCAGCGTGACGGGCTCGGCCTCGAGCGTGCGCTCGAGCCACCCCAGGTCGAGGCGCCCCGCGCGATCGACCGGGATGTGGCCGACACGCGCTCGCGCGCTCGACTCGAGCGACTCGACGACCTCGAGCACGGAGGCGTGCTCGGTCACCGGACACAGGATGTACGCGTCGGGGGTGTGCGCGGCGTGGGCGGTGAGGACGTGGTTGTTGCCCTCGGTGGCGCCGCCGTTGAGGACGACGCTCTGCGGGGGCGCGTGCACAGCGCCCGCGACGGCCCTCCTCGCGCGCTCGATGACCGAGCGCGCGCGCTGCCCCTCTCGGTGGATGCTCGAGGCGTTGCCGTGGGTCCGCCCCAACGCCTCGATCATCGCCTCGCGGACGACATCGAGCGGCGGCGCCGTCGCGTTCCAGTCCAGGTACACTCGCTCGCTCATCTGAATCGCCTCTCCGCGCTGTCGAAAACCCGAGGCCCACCTACCACGATCTATGCAACCGCGGCGAGACATGTGAGGCTACAGGTTCACCAATGAGATAGCCGACTCGAATGGACGGACACATGACCACATTCGGTGAGCTCCGGAGCCACCTGCAAGGTGAGCCCACGGCGAAGCGCTGGACGATCGCGTGCGCCGCGCTCGATGGGTTCCCCGAGGACGCTCTGGACGACCAGATCATTCCCTACGTCAACGGCGCCGCGAAGAGGTGGCCGGACGCGCTGCGCGTGGCGCCCGAGTCGTGGGTCCGCAGGACGCTCGACGGGGCGCACCTCGCGTTCTGGCCGGTCGTGCGGGCGATCGACCTCTCCTACAACTACCTCGACGCCAGGGAGGTGCTCCGGCTGCTGAACTCCGAGCGGCTCGCCGAGGTCACGATCCTCAACCTGGACTCGAACAGGATCGGCCCGAAGGGCTGCGAGGCGTTGGCCAGGGCTCCAGGGCTGAGCAGGCTGCGGGAGCTGAGGCTGAGCTTCAACGGGATCGGTGACGGTGGCCTACAGACGCTGTGCGGCGCGCGCGACTTCCCGCAGCTCGACGTCCTGGATCTGGAGAACAACGATCTGAGGACGTGCAAGGGGATGCCAAAGGCGAGCTTCTTGGGGGGACTGACGGAGCTCTCGCTCGCGCACAACCACATCAGCGGCAGGTGGCTCGCGGCGCTCCTCACGACACCGAGCGCACCGACGTGGAGGCGGATCGACCTCGCGCACACCCGCGTGAACGACCTGGCGATCGACGCGCTGTGCGGAAGAGACGACCTCGAACTCGAGTCGCTCGATCTGAGCTGCTCGGCCGTCACCAGCGCGGGCGTGACCATGATCGCTCAGTGGGTCGGCGCGGCCACGCTCAAGAACCTGAGGCTCGAATCGCTCAACATCGGCGACGCGGCGCTGATGGCGCTGGCGGACAGCGGCCACCTCACCGAACTCGAGACGCTCAACGTGTCCAGGACCGACGTCACCGCGGAGGCGCTCATCCGCGTCGCCAGCTCCGGCGCGCTGCCCAGGCTGAAGAAGCTGCGCGCGCGCAGGCTCGGGGTGCCCGTCGAGGGCCTGCAGGTGGCGAGCACCTGGCAGGCCCTCCTCAGCGCGCTCGGTGAGGGCGCGAGCGTGACCATCTGATCGACTCGGCCCATGAGGTCAGTCGAGGATGACGGCGTCCTTGGCCTGGAACTTCCCCTCTTCGGTCTCGACGAGGGTGAACTCGATGACGTTCTCGTGGGTCTTGAGCAGCGCGAACTCGCGGTTGTCGAGCTCCTCCTCCACGTCGGTGATGTGGAGGAAGACGTCGGTGCGCTGGTCGGACTGCGTGAGCCCGGTCTGGACGGTCAGGAACCCGAAGCCCTTCTCCTCGTTGACCATGTGCAGGTAGCCCCGCATGCGCTCCCCGCGGCGCTCGAACGACGGGAGGATGTCGGGGTAGAGGTAACCCGAGAGGTGGGCGTCGGCGGTGCGGCGGAGCTCGTCGTCGGTGTTGGCGAACGAGAGCAGGTCGACGCGCTTGCCGCGCATCTGGAGCGCGCGCACG
This sequence comes from uncultured Myxococcales bacterium, assembly GCA_913058025.1. Taxonomy (GTDB): domain Bacteria; phylum Myxococcota_A; class Bradymonadia; order Bradymonadales; family Bradymonadaceae; genus CAJXPN01. Next base: position 2,310 of record CAJXPN010000737.1, read on the forward strand.
AGGCGGATGAAGTCGGAGTCGCCGGAGCCGATGAGGATGTAGTCGAGGTTCTCGGACTGGAGGATCGCGTCGATGGCCAGGTCGATGTCGGCGTTGGACTTGAAGACCCACTCGTCGTCCTCGTTGAGGAAGCGCTTGATGGGCTTGAGCGAGACCTTGAAGCCGGCGCGCCGCACCACGGATCGGTACTCCTGCTTCTTCTTGAAGTAGTCGTCCTCGCTCTTCTCGCGGGCCTCGTCGATGACCATGTACGCGTTCGCGCGCACGACCGTGACGCCCTGAGCCTCGACGAGCCGGCGGACCGCGTCGAAGCGAATGTTCCAGCCACCGCAACGGCTGAGGTTCTCCATATCCAGAAAGATGCCGCCCTTGAGCATGATTCGAACTCCTTGCAAAAAACAGGTGTGCTTCGGGCGCGGGTAAAGAAAAGAACGCGAACTCGGGCGCCCAGATGTCTCGGGAGCTCGCGCGGAGTTCGCGGTTACCACGCCAGGAGTGCGCGCTCAACCCGCGACCACACCCTCACCGAGCCGGGCCCAACCGTCAGCGGGCGAGCCAGCGCGCGACCGCAAACCGTTTCACTCGCGTGACGAGGTGAGGTAGGAATGGGTTCGAACGAGACATCCCGTGAAATGTCAGGAACTGCGCCTTATGAATGACAAGACCTTTGGTTTCCTGTGCGGCCTCATCACCCCCCTCACCCTGATCGTGATGGGTTTGAGGCTCGTCAGGACGTTCTCGAACGCGGTGGTATCAGGGCCGCTCGCGACCCTGGACGCGCTGGGCTCGGACACCGCTCTGCTCGTAGGGTTCACGCTGCTCGGGCTCGCGGGGCTCGCGGGGACGCGAGGCAAGGCGCAGACACTCGCGCTCGTCCTGCTCCAGGTGGTCGCCGTGCCCTGGGTGGTCGTCGAGCTCGTGGCCCACAACTTCTGGAACGTCACGGGCTCGACGCTCGACTACCAGCTCATCATGTTCTCGCTGGAGCGCGCCGAGGAGACCTGGTCGTTGGTCAACGAGTCGACCCCCGCGGCGATCAAGGTCGGGATGGCCGTCGGGCTGCTGCTGCTGGCGGGCCTGCCGTGGGTCCTCGCGAAATCTGTCTCTTATACACATCTCCGAGCCCACGAGACA
>CAJXPN010000738.1 GCA_913058025.1 uncultured Myxococcales bacterium
GGCTCGGAGATGTGTATAAGAGACAGACTCGATCCTGAAGCAGAAGTGACGCTGGCCGGTCTTCTCCGCCGAGATGGCCAGCGTCAACGGCCCGCTTCCTTCGCCGAGCGAGAACCGGGTCCAGCCACGGCGCGCGGGGTGGACGTGGCGGGTGGTCTCCCCGCCGAACGTGACGTCGACGTCCACGGGTCCACCCTTGCGCGACACCTTGTCGGCGAGCCCGAAGGCGATGGCGCGCGGCGCGCCTTCGGACGACACCACGCTCGGGTAATGTATCGAGGTCGTCGCGCCGGCGATGGGATGTGCCCAGACGCACCGCTCGCGCTTGCCCGCGATCTTCATCTCCTTGTCCCCCACGTACTGCCAGCCCTTCGCGCCGCACGAATGGCGCCCACCTCTGAGCACACAGGCGCGCTCCCCGGCCGCGTCCGTCACGCTCACGCGGGCGCGAGCGATGTCCGCCGCGTCCCCGGCATCCTCCATCGCCTCGAGCTTCGCAATGGGCGCCTCACCCGGCGCGAGCGCGCGGGCGAGGTCGACAACGCCGACGAGCACGACGGCCGCGACGATGAGGCGTACCCGCGTCACCACTCGACCGCCCAGTAGGCGTGATCGGGGCTCCACTCGAACGTGTCCATGTCACAGGAGTAGTCGTCGAAGACGACGCCCTCGGCCACGAGCAGCCGGACCTGGTGTTCGGCGCGCAGCGTGTCGCCCTTGAACGCGATCGCCCCCTTGGAGTTGATGATGCGCTGCCAGGGCACGTCCTCGTGGCCGTTTTCCTTGGAGCGGCGCATCAAGGTTCCCACGGCGCGCGCGGCGCGCGGCGCGCCAGCGAGGTGCGCGATCTGTCCGTAAGAGGCCACGGCCCCGCTGGGGACCTGGGCCACGACCCAGTAGACACGCTCGCTGAAGGTTTCGAGTTCGGGCAGCTCCATCGGCACATCTCCTGCGCTGGCGAGGCGGCGACAACATCGCCCGCGGAGGCCCCACCGTCAACGCTTCACGAGGGACTCGTCGGGACCCTACAGAATCACACCGAGCGCTCGCAGCTCCGCGATACGCGCGGCGTCGAGCCCCGCCTCGGAGAGGACCTCGTCGGTGTGCTCGCCGTGCCTGGGCGCGCGGTGGTGCGTCGCGTCGGGGTCCCCGAGCGGCGTGCGCGCCATGCGGACCCCCTGGAGCTCGAAGAACATCCGCCGCGCGCCCATCAGCTCGCCCTCGAGCACCTCGAGCGGCGTCAGGACAGGCTCGACGCAGCAGTCGGCGGCCTCGAACACCGGCGCCCACTCGGAGAGCGGGCGCGCGCGGAGCAGCTCTGCGACCCGCGCCGCGGCGGCCTCGCCAGACGCGCCAGTGGCCAGCCCCTCGCTCGCGAGCTCGGGCGCGCCGATCGCCTGGACGAACGCGAGCCAGAACTTCGGCTCGAGCGCGCCCACGGAGAGGTGGCGCCCGTCGGAGGTCTCGTACACGCGGTAGCCAGGGACACCGCCGGTGAGCAGGCCGGACCCACGGACGGGCGGCGCGCCGGCCTGAGCCTCGACCTGTGCGGGGATGTGGAGGCTCATCGCGCCCTCGGTCATCGAGACGTCGACGAACGACCCCTCGCCCACGCGCTCCCGTCGGAACAGCGCCGCGGTGATGCCGAGCGCGCCGTAGAGCGCGCCGCCGGCGACGTCGGCGAGTTGGAAGCCGGGGACCTGAGGCCCCTGGCCGGCCAGGCCGTTCTGCTCGAGGACGCCCGCGAGCGCGAGGTAGTTCAGGTCGTGCCCGGCGCGCTGGGCGAGCGGCCCGGTCTGGCCGTACCCCGAGATGGCGCAGTAGACGAGGCGCGGGTTGAGCTCCAGGAGCCTCGCGGCGCCGACGCCGAGCCGGTCCATCACGCCGGGCCTGAACGACTCGAGCAGGACGTCGGCCCCGAGGACAAGGCGCTCGAGCAACTCGACGCCAGCCGGATGCTTGAGGTCGAGCGCGATCCCGCGGCGGTCACGGTTGAGCGAGGCGAACAGCGCGCCCTGCCCCTCCACGCTCGGGGGGTAGTAGCGCGCGTAGTCGCCGCCTCGAGTGTCCTCGATCTTGATGACCTCGGCGCCCATGTCGGAGAGCAACGTCGCGCAGAACGGCCCTGGCAGGAGGCGCGAGAGGTCGAGGACGCGGACACCTTCGAGGTACATGGAGGATCACCGTCGCGGCAGAGGGCGTGCAAGAACGAGAAGAGGCCCCGGCGCGAACGCGTGGGGCCTCCGGGTCGGGCGCGAAGCGCCGAGCGAAGCGCTCAGATGAACTTCTGGAGCTTCATCGCGAGGCCCATGTCGCCCTGGATCTTGAGCTTGCCCATCATGAACGCCTGAGGTCCGGGGAGCTTGCCTTCGATCATCGAGACGAAGTCCGCCTCCTTCATCGAGACGGTGCAGTCGGGGGACTCGCTGGGACCCTCGGAGACGAAGTCGTTCTCCTTTGTGAGGTCCACGACCCAGGTGCCACCGTTGTCGCCGTCGATGTTGAACTGGTAGATCGCGTTGACGGTCCGAACGCTCTCGGCGTTCGCCTCGAGCTTGGTGGGGAGGGTCTCGGCGAAGATATGCGAGGCGGTGAGATCCGACATGTACTGCTCCTCGATCTGGGTCGTGTATGTGCAACGAATGAATCGTGATTCATCCACTCTTCCGTGAATGACCGCAATGAGATAGCACGCGCCCACGAGGCGACGCAAGCGGTACGCGAGGTCACGCGAACTCGGTCCACATCGCGCTTGGACGCGCGCGCGCTGCGGCGATAAGCTCGTGTCTCGGACACATCCGTCCTCGCCCCACGCCTCGAAGGGCCACATGAAGCTGTTGTTGGTACACAAGAAGAGTCGCTACGAGCAGCTCGTGCTCGATCAAAAGGACGAGCACGTGGCCGAACTCGTCGCCCAGGCGGACGTGAGCGTGGCCCAGCTCAAGCGCGCGCACGACGCGCACGGGCGCTCGCTCGAGGAGGTCGTCTCGGCGTTCGACGACCTGGGCCTCGAGCACGACGTGCTCGAGCGCTCCCACGTCGAAGGGATCGAAGGCTACGACCTGGTCGTCACCGTCGGAGGCGACGGCACCGTGCTCGACATCTCCCACAAGCTCGGGAGCACGCCCATCGTGGCGATCAACTCGGACCCGGCCACCAGCGTCGGTTACTTCTGCGCCGGCCCGAGCGAGGACGCGCACAGGCTCGCCCGCGCGATCCTCTCGGACGAGCTCGCGCCCAAGGGGCTCTCGCGCTTCCGCGTCCTCGTCAACGACGTCGTCTCCACGCCGCCCGTGCTCAACGACGTGCTCGTGTGCCACGAGAACCCGGCCGCGGTCTCGTCCTACATCCTACGCGTGGACGACACGCTCGAGCAGCAGCGCTCGAGCGGAGTCCTGTCTCTTATACACATCTGACGCTGCCGACGATCTACTCTGTGT
>CAJXPN010000739.1 GCA_913058025.1 uncultured Myxococcales bacterium
GCGTGCGGGCGCGCTGGCGGGTGGCGGTTGGCGCGGCGTGGAGGGAGAGCCAGTCGAGGCCCGCGGCGAGCCCGGCGGCGCCGGAGAGGTTGACCGAGCCGAGGTCGCAGAAGGACAGGCTGGAGCCGCAGGCGTGGGCGTCGGCGTCGCAGGTGGCGACGGGGACGAGGAGCTCGGCGCCCGAGGCGACCCAGAGGCCGCCGACGCCGTGTGGCGCCTGGGGGCCCTTGTGGCCGGCGAAGGTGACGAGGTCCGCGCCGAGCGCGTCGAGGTCGAGGGGGACGACGCCGGCGGCCTGGGCGGCGTCGACCAGGACGAGCGCGCCGTGCGCGCGCGCCATGCGGGCGGCCTGGGCGACGGGGAGGAGCTCGCCGGTGACGTTGCTCGCCATGGAGAGCGCGACGAGGCGGACGCCGCCGCGGGCGAGCTCGGCGTCGAGCCAGTCGAGGTCGAGCGGGCGGCCGGGGGCGTAGGGTGAGGTCGCGTACGAGACGCCCTGGGACATGGCGAGCGCCTGGGGCCAGCGCATCAGGGCGTGGTGCTCGAGGCCGCTGGTGAGGACGCGGTCGCCGGGCGCGAACGGGATCGAGGTGAACGCGGTGGAGAGCGCCTGGAGGCGCACGCGCAGCGTGCCCTCGAGGTCCATCGCCTCCTCGGCGTAGGGGAGCACGGCGCGGACGGGGCCGTCGGGGGCGCCCTCGACGATGAGCTGCGTGACACGCGCCTTGATGGCCTCGTAGCGCTCGGAGCCCACGACGAGGTTGAAGATGGGGCCGTTGATGCCAGCGTAGGACTCGACGGAGGCGCGGACCTGGTCGTCGATGATCTCGACGATGCGGTCGGTGGTCGGCCCGTGGAAGATCGCCTCCATGATGTTGCGCGTGTTCACGATCTTCTCGGTGATCAGGCGCGCGTAGGCCTCGGAGACCTCGTCCTGACGCTTCAGGAAGAGGCCCTGGATCGTGGCGCCGGGGAGGCGGATCGGCTTGAGGGGGGAGAAGATGAGGCGGAGCGCGAGGATGTTCGTGGCCCAGCCCACCAGCAGGCCCATCGCGGGGAGCACCCAGGGGGCCTTGTAGAAGTACCAGGCGACCATCTGGAGGAGGCCGAAGAGGAAGCCGAACGTGATGCCGGAGCGCTCGATGAAGCGGAACTCCTCGCGGCCACACTCGAGGAAGATGGTGTTGATGAAGCCGCGGTCGGCGAGCAGGGCGTCGACGGCCATGCGCTTGAGGTCGAGGATCTCTTCGATCTCGTCGGTGAGCTGGGTGAAGGACTCGCGCACGACGCCCTCGGCGTCGGCGAGCGCCTTCTTGAAGATCTCCTCCTTGAGGGACTCCGGCATGACGCGCCAGACCTGCGGGGAGTGGTCGGAGACGACCTTGTGGACGACCTCGCGGAGCATGGCGTCGACGTGGGGGCGCATCTCGTCGATGACCCGGTCGGCGTCGAGCCTGGCGAAGACCTCCTCGACCCCCACGAGCCGGGTCGTGATGAGGTCGACGGTCGTGTTCGCCATCTTGCGCGCCTTCGACGGGATGATCCCCTGCCAGCCCAGCCACGGCGGGATGCCGACGAACTCGATGGGCCAGAAGGTCATCTTGAGCGCGAGCACGTTCGTGCCCCACCCGACGATGGCGCTCATGAGCGGGATGGACGCGTAGAGCAGGAGCTCGTGGAGCATGGTGTCGCGTGGGGCGTGATGGAGTGAGCGGGCCGAGTGACCCCGTGAGCGTGAGCATGGCCCAAGGTCGGGCGCGGGGCAAAGGGAGTTCGCGCAACGCGCCAGCAGGTTTGGCGTGGTTTGCGGGTAGTCATCGGCGCGCTCAATTTGTAAGTATGGGCATCACAGTATGGGCGCCGCGTCGAAGACGTCGGCGCCCCACACCCCCCAAGACCGCGTGAACACCGAGTATGAACGTGTCCGTTTCAGCGAAGATGTGCGTGATCGGGGCCGCGGCCCTGCTCGCCAGCCTCGCGGCGCCCTCGAGCGCGTCCGCGCAAGACGACTTCTCCTTTGGCAACGAGACCCAGTCGTACGTGCTCGCCGGGCTGACCACGGGCGGCTCGTTCGGGTCGCTGGGCGGCGGGTACTACCTGGGCGGTGAGGTCAGCGCGGCGTGGCTGTTCGAGGGCGTGTGGGGTGGCCTTTACGCGGACGCGGCCTACGACTTCGGCCAGGGCGCGACCACGGTGAGCTTGGGGCCGGAGCTCGGCTGGTGGGTCCTTGGCCTGGACGGCGGTCTGGCCGCGAGGTTCGGGCGCGCGCCCGATGCCGAGCTCGGCTTCCACGCGCGCGGCATGATCGCGCTCGGGCTCTTCTCGATCTACGGACGCTACGGCGGCTGGCCCGGCACAGGCGCGGTCGAGCACGTCGGCCAGGTCGGCGTGACGTTCAAGCTGCCCGTCTGGACCTCCCACGAGCCCGCGCCCGTGGCGCGCTGAGCGCTCGAGCCGTGACGACAAGAACACCCAAGAACGAAGAAGAGGTCACACCGTGATCAAGATCAACGTGAACGGAATCGAGCGAGAGGTCGACGTCCCCTCGGACACCCCGCTGCTGTGGGTCATCCGCGAGGAGCTCGGCCTGGTGGGGACGAAGTTCGGTTGCGGCGTGGCGCTGTGTGGCGCCTGCACCGTCCACATCGACGGCGTCGCCGTGCGCTCCTGCGTGACGCCCGCCTCGGACGCCGCCGACAAGGACCTGACCACCATCGAGGGCGTCGTCGGTGACGACGGCGCGCTCCACTCCGTCCAGGAGGCGTGGATCGCCGAGAACGTGCCCCAGTGTGGCTACTGTCAGTCCGGTCAGATCATGAGCGCGCTGGCGATGCTGCGCGAGCGCAAGGGCCAGGTCAGCGACGAGGACATCGACGACGTCATGTCCGCCAACATCTGCCGCTGCGGGACCTACCCGCGCATCCGTAAGGCGATCAAGCGCGCGGCCGCGGCCATGATCGAGGGGGAGACGCCATGAGGAGCTCGTCGAAGTTGCAGCGAAGGTCGTTCCTCCAGCTCGTCGGCCTCGCCGGCGGCGGGCTCATGCTCGGCGTCGGCCCCGGCGGCTGCGCGTCGGTCTCGACCCGCCACATGGACGCGATGGCCAGCAAGGGCGTGGGCTTCAGCCCGAACGCCTTCATCACGATCACCCCGGACGATCGTGTCCTGCTCGCGATGAACAAGTCCGAGTTCGGTCAGGGCGTCTCCACGGGCATGGCCACGATGGTCGCCGAGGAGCTCGAGGTCCCGTTCGAGAAGGTCGAGGCGTTCCACGTCACGACGATCCCGAACACCCCGGCGGCCCGCGCCGGCGCCGGCGCCAACCTGAGCGGCGCCTCGGACCTCCAGGTCACCGGCGGCTCCACCAGCACCGCCGACAACTACATCCCTGTCTCTTATACACATCTCCGAGCCCACGAGACAGGCAGAAATCTCG
>CAJXPN010000740.1 GCA_913058025.1 uncultured Myxococcales bacterium
ACGAGATTTCTGCCTGTCTCGTGGGCTCGGAGATGTGTATAAGAGACAGGTCGACCACCGCCGGCCCGACCGCGACCTTCTCCAGAGACGATCAGCGCGCCCAGGTGAGCATCACTGGGTCCGCCGACGCGCGCACCTACACGATGACCTCGAACGCGCCGCTGCGTGACAACCTCCCCGAGGGCGGCCGCGTCACGTTCTCCGAGGCCGCTGGCCAGCCACGGCTGCGCTCGGGGCACGACCTCTTCGACGCGCTGTTCGCGCTCGCCATCGACGAGACCCGCCTCGCCTCGGTCGAGTCGATCTCCGACGGCGCCTTCAACAACGGCCAGGGCGTCCCGTGCTCGTGCTTCGAGACGGGCGAGAAGTGGAACTACGTCTGGACCCGCGACACGGCCTACGCCGTCGACCTCGGGCTGGCGGTCGTGGACCCCGAGCGGGCGACCCGCTCGCTCGACTTCAAGCTCTCCGCGCTCAAGTCGGGCGGCGGCGCGCAGGTCGTGCAGGACACCGGCTCGGGCGGCTCTTACCCCGTGAGCACCGACCGCGTGGTCTGGGCGATCGGCGCCGAGCAGGCGCTGCGCTACCTGCCCGACGGCGAGCGCGCCGCGTTCGCCGCGCGTACGCTCGAGGCCGTGGCCAACACCATCGAGCAGGACCGCGAGATCGTCTGGGACTCCCGCGACGGCCTCTACTACGGCGAGCAGTCCTTCCTGGACTGGCGCGAGCAGTCCTACCCCTCGTACACCGCCGACGACACGGTCCACCTGGCGATGTCGAAGGCGCTCTCGACCAACGTCGGCCACTACTCGATCCTCCGGCTCGCCTCGCGGCTCGCCGCCGACGCGGGGCGCGCCGACGACGCGACCCGTTGGGGCGGTTGGGCGGCCGACCTCAAGGCCGCCATCAACGACGAGCTCTGGCTCGAGGAGGACGGCCTCTACTCGACGATGAAGGCCACCGAGCTCGACCCCGCGCCGATCCACAAGTACGACCTCCTCGGGACCTCGCTCGCCGTGCTCGCTGGCGTCGCCGAGGACCAGCGCGCCTTCGACACCGTCGCGAACTACCCGCGCGTGCCGCGCGGGCCGGCGGTGATGTGGCCCCAGCAGCCGCTCGTGCGCATCTACCACAACCGCGGCATCTGGCCGTTCGTCACCGCCTACGGCTTGCTCGCGGCCAGGCGCGTGGGCCACGAGGGCGTCTTCGAGGCCGACCTCGAGTCGCTCTACGCCGGCGCCGCGCTCAACCTGTCGAACATGGAGAACTTCGAGTTCCTCTCACAGCTCGCCTGGGTCGACGACGGCGAGTACTCCGGCCCGGTCGTCAACTCGAGGCGCCAGCTCTGGTCGGTCGCCGGCTACATCGGCGCGATCGTCCACGGCGTGTTCGGCGTCGAGGCGACCCCCGACGCCCTCACCGTCGCCCCCTTCGTCACGCCGAACATCCGCCGCCGCTACTTCGGCGAGGTCTCCGAGGTCACGCTCCACGACCTGAAGTACCGCGGCGCGTCGTTCACGCTCACGCTCGAGCTCCCCGACGAGGTCGGTGAGGGCGGCGTCTACGCCGTGACCTCGGTCGAGGTCGGCGGCCAGACCTACGACGCCGGCGCCCCAATCCCCCCCAGCGCGATCACCGACGGCGTGACCGTCGTCGCGCGCCTGGGCTCGCCGGCCTCGGATTCGGATGAGGCGCTCGTGGTCCCGGCCGACGAGCCCTTCACGTCTTTCTGGTCTCCGCGCGAGCCCAACCTCGCGTCGGTCCAGGCCGCGGACGGCGGCCTCGCGCTCACGTTCGACTCCGGCGGCGAAGAGGGCGTCGTGTTCAACGTCTACCGAGACGGAGAGCGGATCGCCCAGGACCTCACCGACGGCGCCTACGTCGACACGGGCGTGGACCCCGACGCGCGGTCGCACTGCTACACCGTCGAGTCGGAGTTCACGGCGTCGGGCAACCGCTCGCAGCGCGCGCGGCCGATGTGCTGGTGGGGCGAGGGCGCGCCGAGGGTGCGCGAGCTGGGTGCGTGGCGCTTCGCGGCGCGCGGCGGGTCGTGGTCGACCGAGCACGGCCGCCCGCATTACATGGACTGGGGCGCGGGAGACCACACGATCGAGGTCATGGTGCAGCCGCGCTACACCGGCGAGTACGATCTCCAGGCCGTCTACGGCAACGGCGCGGGCGGGATCACCACCGGGATCACCGCGGCGGTGAAGTGGGCGCGCGTCGAGGACGCGCGCACGGGCGAGCTCGTGGCGCGTCGGCCGATCGTGATGCCGCAGCTCGCGGACTGGGCGCGCTGGGGCGAGTCGACCTTCGCGCGCGTCACGCTCGACGCCTCGAAGGTCTACCGGGTGGTCATCGAGGACGCGATCAACATGTCCTACTTCGAGCACTTCCGCCCCTACACGGGCGGCAACGGCGGCGGCGACGGCACCTACAACGACGCCAACGTCCACGCGCTCAAGCTGCTCTCGCGCTCCGGGCCCGCCGCCGCGCGCGTGGCCGACGCGGTCACCTTCGACGGCGTCGAGGACCTCTCGGACATCCCCGAGGCCTCGCGCGTGGGCACCGGCGCGCCGATCGAGCCGTGGAGCGACTTCGGGATGCACTGGGACGACGAGTACGTCTACGTCGCGATCGTCTCGAAGGCGTTCGAGGAGCAGTACGCGCCGTTCATGCTCTACCTCCAGGCGGGGCAGGGCGCGCTCGCGGCGCCCGCGCCCGTCGACGGCGTCGAGTACAGCGGCCTGACCTCGAAGCTCCCGTTCGTCCCGACGCACCTCGTGGCTGCGCGCCAGCTCAGCGACGACGGCGGCGGCGACGGTCCCTACAACGGCATCTTCTCCTACGGCTCGGGGGAGCTCGTCCGCGCGTCTCGCCTCCAGCCCGGCGTGGACTGGTGGCTCTCCGACGACGACCACACCGTCTCGCTGCGCATCCCGCGCGCCTCGCTCGGCGGCGTGGACACGCTCAGGCTCGCCGCGCACGTCGTCTGGGCGAAGCCCGACAACGAGTGGAAGGAGACCGTCCCCGCCGCCCACACACCGTGGGCCGACGGCGGCGGCGCGTACTACGAGGTCGATCTCACCGGCGCGCCGGGTCCGGGCGCGTGGTCGCTCGTGACCCCCTGACGCGTCTGCGGGAGCTTGGGAGAACGGAGAGAGCGGCGCGCCCTGTGGGCGGCCGCTCTCTGTCGTTCACGCTCGCTGCTCAGACGTGCGCCTCGGGGTGCTCGAGCAGCGCGTCGCGCAGGTTCCTCGTCGAGGGCACCCCGTTCATCCAGAGCGCCCGGACATGCGGGGCGCGTTGGAGCGACTTCTTCAGGCGCTGCGTGGCCTTGTGCGTGGCGAACGCGGTGAAGATCACCGCGAGGTCGACGCTGCCGCGCTCGATCCTCTCGCACAGCTGTCTCTTATACACATCTGACGCTG
>CAJXPN010000741.1 GCA_913058025.1 uncultured Myxococcales bacterium
CGAGATTTCTGCCTGTCTCGTGGGCTCGGAGATGTGTATAAGAGACAGGTCGAGCTCTGGACGCTCCCCGACGCGCCCCACAACCCGGGCCTGCCTCAGACGATGGGCGGCTACATCCTCGACAGGTTCTTCGCCATAGACCGCACGCCCTGAGGCGAAGACAGCGATGATGTGGCGCTTCTGCCTCTACGGATTCCTCAAGAACCAGCGCTACTTCGAGCCCTTCCTGATCCTCGCGTTCATGGAGTGGGGCCTGAGCTTCTTCGCGATCGGCGCGCTCGTCGCCGTCCGCGAGGTCGGCACGAACGCGCTCGAGCTGATCTCGGGCGCGCTCGCGGACACGTGGGGCCGCCGGCGCGTGATGGTGCTCTCGTTCGTGAGCTACATCGCGAGCTTCTCGCTGCTCGCGCTCGCGCGTGAGCCCACCGCGCTCGCGCTCGCGATGTTCCTGTACGGCGTCGGCGACGCGTTCAAGTCGGGCACCCACAAGGCGATGATCCTGTCCTGGCTGCGCGACCAGGGGCGCGCCGACGACAAGACCGAGGTATACGGCGTCACGCGCTCCTGGTCCAAGCTCGGCTCGGCCGCGGGCGTGCTGCTCGGCGCGGGCTGGGTGATCACCACGGGGGACCTCGACGCGCTCTTCTGGTGGACGCTCATCCCGTACACGCTCGACCTGGTGAACCTGGCGACCTACCCGCCCTCGCTCGAGGGCGAGGCCGTGTCGGAGGGCGGCGGCGTGCGCGCGGCGCTGGCGCACCTGAAGGGGACCTTCGCGGCGGTCCGGGCGTCGGGGCGGCTGAAGCGGCTGCTGCTGGAGTCGAGCGCGTTCATGGGCTCGTTCAAGGCGAGCAAGGACTACCTCCAGCCGGTGCTCAAGGCGGCTGCGGTCGTGTGGCTCGCGGGCGTGGGCGTGGGCGCCGAGGACGGCTCCATCGAACAGGTCGCGCTGCTCGTGGCGCCGGTCTACGGCGCGCTGCATGTCCTGAGCGCGTGGTCGAGCCGGCGCGCCAAGGACGTCGTCGCGAGGGCGGGCTCGACCGAGGGCGCCGCGGCCTCGCTCTGGCTGGGGCTCTCGGGCGTCTGGGCGGTCGTGCTCGCGGGCGCGCTGGCGCGCAGCTTCTCGCTGATGATCCTGGGGTTCGTGGCGCTGCACCTGCTCGAGTCGCTGTGGCGGCCGGTGATCCTGGCGCGCCTGGACGACGCCTCGGAGGACCACCGGGGCGCGACGCTGCTCTCGGTGGAGAGCCAGTCGCGCAGCCTCATGACGATGGCGCTCGCGCCGCTGCTCGGCGCGCTCGTCGACCTGTCGGTCTCCACGGGCGCGCCCGACTGGGCGCCGGTGGGCGCCGTCGGGCTGTCCATCGCGGTGCTCGGCGCGCTCGGCGTGCTCAGATCGTCACGCCAGAATGGCGACGCGTCACCATGACCCCGACGTCACCTTCAGCCGCCTCGATGTGTGCTGCTCATGCAGCGCCGCCAGCACGCGATCGGCGTCGCTGGATGCCCGCGAGCTCGACGGTGTCCGGCAGGTCCGACCGGAGCACGACCCGACGCCCCCTCTTCTTCGACCAGGCCACGTGCCCGAGCGCGATCGCGCTGATCTTCTCCGGGTCTACCCCGTCCACGAGCGCCTGCGCGGCGGCGGCGGTCACCTCGGCGTACTCGAGGTCGAGGAGGTCGAGCCGGGTCAGATGAGGTGAAGCGAGCAGCGCCGCGAGGACCTCGAGCGCCGGCGCGTCGAGGAGGAACCCGAGAACGTCCGGGAACGTGAGCGACTCGAGCAGACCTCACCACTCACCCGACACGACCTTCAGGCGCTTCGCAGGGTGGCGCTTACGGAGCGACGACGACACGTTCTTGGTGAAGCCGTCTCCGCGGACCTCGAGCCTCTTCAAGCCTCCCAGATGTGGGCTCTCGATGATGACGCGCGCGGCGGCCTCGTCCTGGAGGCAACCATTCAGATTCAGGGAGGTCAACCGATCGAGCGCGGGGGAGCTGGCGAGCACGTCGAGGGCAGCGGGAGAGAGCGTGGAGTCGGTCAGGTCGAGCGCGGTGAGGTGGCCCAGGTGGGGCGAACCGAGCAGCGCGCTCAGGCCCGCGGCGTCGACAGGCGCGCCCCACATCGACAGCGTGTGGGTCCGCGAGAGCCCGGGCCACGCCGCGAGCGCCTCGAGCGTCGGCGCGTCAGGCACGCCGAGCGCCGTCAGGCAGAGCGAGGTCACCTGTGAGGGCGGCGCGACGGCGAGGTAACGAAGCACTGCGTCCGCGTCCATCATCGTGGCCCACCCCGAAAGCATGAGGTCGACCGCCTCGACCTCGGAGAGCCACTCCGAGCGCATCAGGGCGCTGACGACATCACCCCGACCGGTCGAGACGAACCTACGCAGCGGGTGCGGCGACGGCGCCGACGCCATCGCCAGGAGCGCCTCGTCTCCATCCGTGAACGGGAGTTCGAGCACCTCGAGCCGCGCGCACGCCGCAGACGTCAACACGTCGACCTCGAGCGCGCGGCATTCATGGAGCCGGAGCGCGCGCAACACGATGCCACGCGCGCTCAGCGCGGAGGCTGCCATGCCGTGGGGTTCGCGCCCGGACGGGCTCCTGCTGAAGCTGCCCTTGAACGCGAGTGACCGCAGGCTCTGTGCGGCGTGGGACGCTGCGAAGGTGTCCCACGCGTCCTGCGTGGACGGGAACGTATGGAACTCGAGGTGCTCCACCCCACGCGCGACCTTCGAGGACGCCAGCCCCTTGAGCACGGCGTCCGCGGTCGTGGTCCTGACCTTGTTGTACGTGTGCTCGGTCGCGCGGAGCGCGATGCCCTTCAGGTTGCCCAGATGAGGCGACTCGATGAGCGCGCGGATCGAGCGCGCGAACGCGCGCTCGTGGGACTGGCTCAAGGTGATGTGGTCGATGAGCTCGAGGTTGGAGTCTTGCGCGATCCTCTTGCCCGACGTCCCGCTCACCGACGTCCGCCACTCCAGCTCGAAGGTCCCCGCGGGCATGAACGCCCGCAGCGCCTTCGCGTCCTGGAGCTTGCGCACCGAGAACACCGGCAGCCGCGCCCGCTCGAGGTAGGGCATCCACTCCTCGCCGTAGCGCCTCGGGTCCTCCTCGAAGGCGCTCTCGAGCGTGGCGACGATCTTGCGCTGGCGCGCCTCGCGCCTCCTCTTCACCGCCGCCCCGTTCTCGTGCTCCTCCATGAAGTCACGCGCGTCGAGGTCTTGACCCATCAACGCCCTGAGCTCCCCGAACAACTCGTCCATGCGCTCCATCACGTGCCTCCTCGCGTGCTCCGTACATCGCACACGTTCGACGAACCCGAGCCCTCGACCCTACACCGTCATTCGATCGCATGACGACCTCAACTACCACTTGTCTCTTATACACATCTCCGAGCCCACGAGACAGGCAGAAATCTCGTATG
>CAJXPN010000742.1 GCA_913058025.1 uncultured Myxococcales bacterium
GGTGGTCGCGCCCTCTCTCGTTCTTGCTTGGTGGTCCTGGCTCGCGCTCGCGGCGGACGGCTCGCGGGAGGCTTCGCATTGAAGGGAAGGTGGTTTTAGAAGGGGAGGCAGGCAGATGACGGATGGAATGGGTGCAACCCTTGTCATGCTCTTTTCTTGGTCCTGGCTCGCTCACGCTCGCGGCGGACGGCTCGCGCGATGGCTTCACGCGGTCGTCTTCGTCGAGAGGTCGACTGCGTCTCCCTCCCGCCGAAGACGCCCGCGTCAGCCATCGGCTCGCGCGCTTCGTGTGGGCGTCGCGTCATTCGCCATCGAGAGGCGCGGCCGCTCACATGCGCCAGACGAACCCGGCGTCGGCGATCAAGAGCCCGACGGAGGCGTCGGCCCGGCCTCGGTCGGCGTGGGCGATGGTCTCACTCACGCCCACCCCGAGGCGCAGGCGAGCCCCCTGCTGGGCGCCGACCTCGACCCCCAGCCGGTGAAGGATCGACACCGGGTCGTCGACCGAGGTGCCGTTGGTCAACATGCCCGCGCTCCTCAGGTGCTCTTCTCGCGTCAGGCTGATGTCGTAGTTGAAGGTGAGGGCGCTCGCGTCGAGGATGTCGAACTCGTAACCAAAGCGCGCGCCCGCGTCGAGGTAGAGCCCACTCGCGGCGCCGATGCCTCCGAACACGTCGATCCTGGAGCCGCTCTCACCCAGCTCCGGCTCGACGAGCGCGAACTCCAACGAGGCGCGCAGGACCGATGGGTTCTGCGTGGGAAACGACGTGCGAGCGCGGGCGTCGACGCCGACCGCGAACCGCTCGGAGGTCGAGCTCGCTGAACCCGAAGCGCCCTGAGCCATGGCGGGGGAGGCGGCCGCGAGCGTGATGGCGAGGGTCGTCAGCGCGGTGAGGTACGTGGCGTTCATGTCGGCTCCTTGATGATGTGGCGTCCGGGCGATTCATCCTGCGCCCTGAGATGAATATAGGGGCACTAAGTGTCTTTTTCAAGCAACAAAAGGCACTGGGTGCTTTTTTGTCCGCGCCCCACGTCTGAGTGACCGCCGGGCCTCGCCGCTTGCGCGAGCTCACGCACGGCGGCGCCCTCGAGCTGGAACAAACCCACGCCCCGCGCCGCTTGGTGCTCCTCACCCCCGAGGAGGTCCGGCATGTCAGGGAAGAAGATGGTCCGCGCGAGGTTCCGCGAAGCCGTGCACGCGCGAGACGACCACCGCTGCCGGATGTGCGGCGCGGAGGGGCAGCTCGACGCGCACCACATCACCGACCGCAACGACATGCCGGGTGGCGGCTACGTCGCCGAGAACGGCATCTCGCTGTGCCACCGCTGTCACATGAAGGCCGAGGCGTACCACGCGAGCGGGCACGAGGTGTGGGAGGAGGGGTGGCACCCGGACGACCTGTACGAGGTCATCGGGTCGTCTCACGCGCGGGCGGTGAGGGCGTCGGAGCGGCTCTGATGGCACAAAGGTGTCGTGGCTCCATCGGAGGCGGCTTCGCGGCGAACTGGCGCTCAGGTTCAGGCCTCATCAGATCGTTTTCTCGTCCTGGCTCGCTCACGCTCGCGCCGGAGCATATGTGGCTCGCGGGGAGTTGGTGCAGACGCGTGGGGGGCCAGCATGGGAGGCCTGTGGTTCTGGTAGAGGCGGCTTCGCGGCGAACTGGCGCGCAGGTTCAGATCTCATCAGCCTGTTTTCTTGTCCTGGCTCGCTCACGCTCGCGCCGAAGCGACAGGGAGGCTGCGCGTTGAATGGCTGGTGGTGCTATCAGAGGCGGCTTCGCGGTGAACTGGCGCGCAGGTTCAAACCTCATCAGCTCGTTTTCTTGTCCTGGCTCGCTCACGCTCGCGCCGGAGCGTATGTCGCTCGCGGCGGAGCTTGTAGGAGGCGCGTGGGAGGCCAGCATGGGAGGTCTGTGGTCCTATCAGAGGCGGCCAGCGGTGGACTGGCGCGCAGGTTCAAACCTCATCAGCTTGTTTTCTTGTCCTGGCTCGCTCACGCTCGCGGCGGACGGCTCGCGACAAGAGGGACCACGCGTTGTCGCGGTTCGGTCGACTACGTCTCCCTCCCGCGAAACGCATGCGCCCCTCTTGTTTTGCACTCGCGCGCTCCGAGCGCGCGCTGCACACGGCTCGAGAGGTGACACCAGGAGCTTCGAGCGAGCGGACAGAGCCGACATGAGCGCCGACCCGTGCGTGGCCTGCAATGCATGTATGAGGATTTGCTGCCGAAATGTGGAGCGAGGCAGTAACCGGAGCGAAGCGCAGGTTATGGTCGCGCGGCTCGACCGAAGGGAGAGGCGTGCGAGCCGAGCGGAGCCAGAGAAAGACCTGAGCTGCCCTTACGCCTTGCCCTTACCGTCGGCGACCTGCTCGAGCAGCATCTCGAGCTGCTTGAACGTGTGCGAGTTGTCCTGGCGGGTGTAACCCTCGAGGTTCTTGGAGTACTCGGGGATGCGCTCGATGAACTCCTCGATGTCCTCGAGCGTGAGGTCGAGGCGAGACATGCCGTAGCCCAGGTGCTCGAGGTAGTTCGCGTTGAGGATCTGCTCGAACTGCTTGCGCACGGGCGTCGCCAGGTAGGGCTTGCCGAGGTGGAGCGCCTCACCGAGCAGCGTGAAGCCCGCCGAGGCGACCACGCCGGCGCACGTCGCCAGATCCTCGATGAACTGGGTCTCGGAGAAGGGCCGGAAGAGGAGGTTGCCGTCGGCGACGTCCTCGGTGATGTCCTTGCGCAGGCCGTAGACGTAGACCGGGCGGTCGATCTTCTTGAGGACCTCGGGCAGCGCCAAGAAGTTCGACGAGGTCTGGTACACGAGCAGGTGCTCGCCCTGGGTCGGCTCCGCCTCCAGGATCGAGTCGCGCAGGATCGGCGGCACCAGCGTCGTGCGCTTCTTGCGGATCGGCGGGTAGAAGAACGTCGTGATCAGGTACTGGTCGGCGTTGGGGCACTTGGCCGTGACCACCGAGCGCACGATCTTGAAGTTCGACATGTCGCCGAGCACCTCCGGTGGGTGCTTGCAGCGGTTGATGATCTGGATGTTGTCCAGGCAGAACAGCGGGAGCCTGTGCCGCTTCGCGAACATCCACGTCCACGTCTCGAAGTCCGAGATGACGCAGTCGGGCTGGAACTCGGCCTCGACCTCGAAGTAGCGGCGGATGTTGGCCGGCCAGCCACGCAGCGCCCCCTTGAGGTTCTGCGTGACCGTGAGCGTGTTGCGCAGCTCGTTGTCCACGTAGGCCATCGTCAGGCCCCAGATCTGAGAGACCTGAGGGAAGCGCGCCTTGAGGAACTCGTAGGCGCGCCCCGAGACCACGACGTGGACCTCGTGCCCGTCCGCGATGAGCTTCTCGAGTATGACGCTGCTCCGGATCTGTCTCTTATACACATCTGACGCTGCCGACGATCTACTCTGTGTAGA
>CAJXPN010000743.1 GCA_913058025.1 uncultured Myxococcales bacterium
TCGGCAGCGTCAGATGTGTATAAGAGACAGCACCCTGTCCGAGTAGGCTCGCCACGTGGTCCCGAGCGTCGACACGGGACCCGCGGCGCGAAACGCGTCGATGATCCCTCTGGCGACCCACTCGTCTGTGGCGAAATCTCTGCGCATCCGATGTCCCTGCACCACGCCGCTCCTTGCTGGCTCGATCCTGGCGACCTCTTCGTCACCCACACGATCGTTCTAGGTCGATGGGCCCGACCGGGCAATTTTTTGGGACTGCTTCGGGCGCACAGATGTTGACAAGGACGTATGCGGGCGATAAACCCGGACGCCTCGGAGCGATAGCTCCGGGCAAAAGGAAGAGGGAATAGGTCCTCACCATGCGCCGGTTTCGATTGGCGGTGGGAGGATTCTTGAGGGCCGTTAGCTCAGTTGGTAGAGCAGCTGACTTTTAATCAGCGGGTCGCAGGTTCGAGCCCCGCACGGCTCACTCCCTCTCCTGGCCCCTTCGTCCAGCGGTTAGGACACCGGCCTTTCACGCCGGCGACACGGGTTCGAATCCCGTAGGGGTCATTCGCCTCTCTCACCGAGAGGCAGTCTGACAGTTCGAAAGAGAAGAGAGCCGGGTCACCTCACGAGGTGACCCGGCTCTCTTCCGTTTCTTGTCACGTGCGCGGAGCGTGAGGTCCGAGCCTCTCCAACGCCGCCTCGACGTCGGCGTCGCAGAGACCCTCCTCGACGCGGACCCATCGCTCTCCGAGCTCAGCGCACGCCTCGGAGTCGTCCAGCGCGACCCACGCCTCGACGTCGGCGCGCTGGGACAACCACGCGCGGATCGCCTCGACCCGTGGCTTGATGTGGGGCGGTGTCCGGGCGTCCACCGCGAACGTCGCGCCGCACTCCTTGAGGAGTAGCGTCAGCTCGAGCGGATCGAAGGTGTGGCGCCACGTCGACGAGAGCACGACGCTCGCGCCGCTCTGCTCGACCAAAACGTTCAGGATCGCGACGTACGCCGGGACGATGTTCGCCTTCCAACCTTCCCAACCGAGGGTCGGTTCGTCAGGCAGAAGGTCGGCTGAATTGAGCACCCCGTTGATGTCCAGGAAGATTGCCTTCATCGCGTCTCGCCTCTCACGTTCGGGTCGATTGTCCGGCCTCCAACCCAGAGCGACGAGCCTCCCATTCCAGGCTCAGAACGAACACGAACTCCAGCCAACGCTCGAGGCCTCGCCTCACCCTCAGCCAGGACGCACGGCTCCTTCACTCCACCCTCCTGGACATGAACACCCCTCCTGCGGGCCATACATCACATATGACTTTCGATCGCGACGTCATGGATGAACGCATGACAATCAACGCCTCGATATCTAGAGTTCGTCCCGTCGAACGAGCGAAGCCACACGAGCATTGGAGCAGGACCGATGACAGACGCGAAGACACATTTCAGTGAGATCCGTGCGTACCTGAACAAGCCCAAGACTGGTGAAAACTGGAAGGAGATGGTGTCGTACTGTCTCTCGAACGACGCCTCGAAGACCAGGAAGTTCGTCGCCGAGTACAAGCCCGCGGTGCTCGAATCCCTCGACGCGAACTGGCCCGATGAGCTCCGCGTCGTCGGCATCTACGACGAGCCCCACGTCCACGACTACGCGCGCGTGATGAGGCTGTCGTTCTACGGCTCCGGCATGCAGTCCTACGGCGCCCAGTTCGGGAAGTCCTACAAGAACACGATCACCAAGAAGCTCATAAAGGAGATGACCCCCCACTGGATGCCTCGCAAGGGCGCAACCTACACGGGCCTCGTCCTCGACAACGTCGACAAGTTCCAGGAGCACCTGCTTCGCGCCTTGCTGGACACCGGCAAGTTCGACCAGCTCGAGTACGTCCGCTTCACGGACGTCTCGCCGACGCTCCACCGCAACCCCTACGGCTACGCGGTGGAGCACCTCAGCGAGATGGTGCACGCGCTGATCGACCTGCGCGGGCAGACACTCCGCTCCTTCGGCGGGTCGTTCTCGAGCTCCCGCGGGTGGGACCGCGCGCTCTACGGACCGCTGCTCGAGCGCGCTGGCGACCTTCCAAACCTCACCGCGCTCAGCTTCTCGCACGAGAACTCGGACGGCACCGACGTCTTCTACGACGTCATGCGCTCACCCGACTACGACAGGCTCGACACGCTCTCGTTCACCGACGGCCTGTCCAAGGGGCGCGCGCTCGCGATGATGAACAGGGAGGCCTCACTCGGCCTTCGGCGCGTGGGCGTGGGCGGCGTGAGCATCTGGGGCGTCGGGATCCCGACCGAGCAGCTCGTGGACGCAGCGAACCTCGCAAACGTCGAGGCGTGGGACATCCGCAACGGGCGCCGCGAAGACGAGTCCTGGGACACCCAGGACACGCGCCGATGGGCCGACCACAAGCGCGGCGTCCAGCGCGACGAGCTCGCCTTCGCCACCGTCGACCTGAACCACCACACCGCCCCCCAGACCCACGCCACGCTCTTCGACGACGACGGCGCGCTGCGCCACTCGACCACGCTGCGCGCGCTGCGCATCGGGACCATGATCATGGCCGACCTCTTCCACGTCATCGACCACGCCCACGAGGCGTGGCCCAACCTCGAGTGCCTGGTCTTCCAGTTCGACATGAACGACGAGGGCCTACGCGACGCGTGGAACGACTCCCAGCTCATCGAGCACCTGAAGTTCCTGGACTGGTACGACCTGTTCCACCCCATCAAGCGCTCCTGCAACCAGGGGATCGTCGGAAAGGACCAGGCGGCTGCGAACCAGATGGCCGAGCTCGAGCGCGCGCTCGACGGCTCGATGCGACACTTCATGGCGTTCCGCCACTGGCGCGCGATCAAGGACATGGTGCGGAACAAGCCGCACGCGTCCGCGCTGGCCAGGCGGCTCGGTTTGAGCGGATACTCCAAGCTGAGCCTGCACGAGCTCCTCGAGCGCTGTGAGGTCGCGATCATCGAGCAGTTCGGCGGGCGCGAGCGCCTCCTGCTCGACGGCCCCGTCGGCGCTACGGGAGACTGGAACGAGGAGTTCAGGTGGGCCTCACCGACCGATCACAGCTACTGACGCTCACCGCGCTCACCGCGCTCGCCGCGTGCGGGCGGCCGCCCTCCCCCGCAGACGGCCCCGAGGTCGGCTTCGGCGCGTGGCGCGACGCGATCACGTCGGCGCGCCTCGAGGCGCCGTGCGAGGACACCTGGGAGTGCCCCGGAACCCGCGAGGGCGCGCGCAGCACGACCTGGCGAGCGCCTGACATCGCCGCGTGCGCGCGCGACACGCCAGCGGCCGCTCAGCTCCGCGACGCGCTCGACCGCCTCGAGCAGGCAATCGAAGGCGGCGAGGTCCGCTTCGACCCATCCCAGGCCGCCGAATGCGTGGTCGCGCTGGCTGTCTCTTATACACATCTCCGAGCCCACG
>CAJXPN010000744.1 GCA_913058025.1 uncultured Myxococcales bacterium
GGCAGCGTCAGATGTGTATAAGAGACAGCCCCTCCACCGCCCGTGTCTTCATCGACCAGGGTGACGCCTCCCCCTCCGCCGTCGCCCTGGGGCAGACAGGCCGAGGCGAGTGAGAGCGAGAGCGCGGCGGTCAGGAGCAAGATGCGGTGTGGCATGGTCGGAGACCCTTCGAGGGCGCGGGCGCGCTGGTGATCGTGTGCGTGGTCGTGCCTCCATCATCGCCCAAGAGGCGCGCGCGGATCAACTCGGCGTGAGCGCGGCCGCGAGGGAGGCGCCGTAGGGCGGCCTGGCGACCCCCCGCTCGGTGACGATCGCGGTGACGAGCTCGGGGGGCGTGACGTCGAAGGCGGGGTGCGCGACGTCGATCCCCTCGGGCGCGATCCGCTGGCCGCGCACGGTCGTGACCTCGCTGGCCGAGCGCTGCTCGATGGGGATCTGGTGGCCCTCGGTGATCTCGGGGTCGAGCGTGGTCGTGGGCGCGGCGACGTAGAACGGGATGCCGTGGTGGGCGCACAGGACGGCCAGGCCGTAGGTGCCGATCTTGTTGGCGACGTGTCCGTTCGCGCCGATCCTGTCGGCGCCCACGATCACCGCGTCGACCTCGCCGCGCTGCATGAAGTGCGCGGCCATGCTGTCGGTGATGAGCGTGGCCTCGAGCCCGTCGGCGAGGCACTCCCAGGCGGTCAGGCGGGCGCCCTGGAGGTAGGGCCGGGTCTCGTCGATCCAGACCTTCGCGAGCTTGCCCTCGGCGTGCGCGGCGCGAAGGACGCCCAGCGCGGTGCCGTAGCCCGCGGTCGCGAGGCCGCCGGTGTTGCAGTGGGTCAGCACGCGGGCGCCCTGCTCGAGCAGCTCGGCGCCCGCGCGCCCCATCGCCAGGTTCGCCGCGAGGTCCTCGTCCCGGATCGCGTCGGCCTCGGCGAACAGCGTGGCCACGAGGTCCTCGCCGTCGGCCTCCGCGCGCTCCCAGCGCGCGC
Source organism: uncultured Myxococcales bacterium (assembly GCA_913058025.1). Classification (GTDB taxonomy): domain Bacteria; phylum Myxococcota_A; class Bradymonadia; order Bradymonadales; family Bradymonadaceae; genus CAJXPN01. The sequence goes on from CAJXPN010000744.1 coordinate 975, forward strand.
GCATCCTCGAGATCGCCCAGAACAGGTTCACGGCGGTCGGGCGAGTGTCGGCGAGCCGGGCGAGCACGACCTCTCGGGGGTGCCCGTCGCGCGCGCCGATGGCCGCGCCGTACGCCGCGGTGATGCCGATGGCGGGCGCGCCGCGCACGACCATGTCCGTGATCGCCTGCGCGACCTCTTCGTAGGTCGCGCACGGGATCCAGGTCTCCTCGATCGGGATCAGGCGCTGGTCTATCAGCTCGAGCGCGCCCTCGGGGCGCGCTCCACTCCATCTCAGGGGCGTGACGTTCGTCTGCACGGGTGGCGACCTCGCGTGTGGGTTCGTGGTGTCGTTCTGGGGTCGGTCCTATCAGCCCATGCCGCGCGCGGCGAGCGTGGCGTCGACCGTCTCGACGACGGCGAGCGTCTGGGCGTCGACCTCGACGTTGATGCGGCCGCCGACGCCGCGGTGGCCGAAGGTCGTGCGCTCGAGCGTCTCGGGGATGAGGTGGACGGAGAAGGTCGAGGCGTCGCGGTCGACGTCGACGATCGTGAGGCTGCATCCGTCGAGGGCAATGTAGCCCTTGGAGAAGATGAAGCGCGCGACGTCGGGTTCGACGCGCATGGTGACCTCGTGGTTGTTCGTGGGCGTGGAGACGTCCACGACCTCGGCGACCCCGTGGATGTGCCCGGAGAGGAGGTGCCCGCCGATCTCGTCGCCGATCCTGGCGGCGCGCTCGATGTTGACGAGGTCGCCCTCGGCGAGCTCGCCGAGCGTGGTGCAGCGGAGCGACTCGGCGATGACGTCGAAGCGCGCCCAGCCGGCGTCGACGTCGAAGTCGATGGCGGTCAGGCAGGTCCCGGCGATGGAGACGCTGGCGCCTCGCTCGAGGCCGGCGGTGAGCTCGGGGCCGAGGTCGAGCGTGAGGTGGATCATGCCCTCCCTGCGCTCGATGGTGGAGATGGCGCAGGCGCGCTGGACGATACCTGTGAACATGGGTCGGGCTCCTGGTTGTGTGGGAGGCGAGTTCGGTCGGGACCCGTATCTGATTCAGACACGCAGCGGCGCGGTGCGCTCTTCGCGTAGTTCGACGAGCATGCTCGCGAGCTCGGAGACCGACGGGTGGAGGTCTCCGGTGTCCCGAAGCCGCCGTAATATCTTGATATTCAGGGTACCCATGAGCTTGAGCGCGACGCCGGTGCGCGCGAACGGGTTCATGACGAGCGCTTCGCGGATGTCGTGGTGCACGATCCAGGAACGGTGGAGCGCGACGACGTCGAGCAGCTCGGCGCGCGTCGGGCGCCGGGAGGCGACCAGCAGGACGCGCTCGGGCCGCAGCGTGGTGTTCTCGAGCAGCTTCTCGAGGACCAGCGGGCTGGGGTCCTGGAGCAAGCGATCGAGGAGGTCACCGCGCGCGGCGCGCGCCATCTGGCGGCGCTCCCCGAGCGAGACGTCGCGGCTCATCGGGAGGCGCACCTCGGGCAAGCGAGCGCCCTCTCCCAGCGCCTTGTGAGGAGGAGCGTCACGCAGCAGGAACATGATCTCGCGCCGGCCCTGCGCGTGGGCGACGGCGTAGAGCTGCTGGCACCAGCCGTAGATGTCGTCGACGGGGGTGCGGAGCAGCCACATGGCGGTGGCGAGCATCCCGTCCATGCTGGCCTGGACGCCCCAGAGGGCGCCCCTCATGGTCTGACCGAGCCACCAGACCGCGTCCTCGGGAGGTAGCGCCTGGAGCTGACGCCCGATCGAGGCGACGCGCATGTCGAGGTCGGGCAAGGCGGTCAGCGCGCGCATGGACCGGCGAAACTGCTCGGAGATGTCAGGCGCGTCCTCGGGAGAGGTCATCGCATGCTCCGCGTGCTCAGGGGCTGGTGGCGAGGTCGGCCTCGCTGACCTGCCTGGTGAACTCGACCTTGTAGAAGATCGGGCCGTCGACGGTGACCTCCTTGGGGATCTCGTCGAAGATCGCAGTGAAGCTCTGGGCGTCACGCGACGGGAGCCTCGTGGGGAGGTTGGGCGCGAGCGCGGCGGCGTCGATGGGGTTCTTCTGCTTCGAGATCTGGGCGTCGGTGACGAAGCCACCCACGGGGACCTCCTTCTCGGCGACGATCTGCTCCTTGGCGTTCAGGAGCATCACGCGCACGCGCACCTCGACGAACTCGTCGGAGGAGCGGTTGAGGACTCGCCCACGCACGGCGACCACGCTCGACTTCTTCTTCTTGAGCGGCAGGTAGGACGCGCTGACCGAGTCGATCTCGAGGTCGGCCTGAGGCGTGATCGTGGCGACCGGATCGCCCTCATCCTCTCCCTCGTCGTCGCCGCCCTCGTCGGCCGGGCCGTCGCCAGCGACCTGCCCGACCCACTCGGGCCGAGGCGTGAAGGTCTTGTCGGTGAAGGCTGACTCGAGGGTCTGTCTCTTATACACATCTCCGAGCCCACGAGACAGGCAGAAATCTCGTA
>CAJXPN010000745.1 GCA_913058025.1 uncultured Myxococcales bacterium
GGCAGCGTCAGATGTGTATAAGAGACAGACCTGGAGACGTGGTCGTCTGGCAGGCCCGCGCCATCGTCCTCGACCTCGAAGACGACCTGTGGCCGAGGGCCGCTCTTCTGCACGAACACGCGCACGAACACGCTCCCTCGGCGGCCCGTCGACGCGACCGACTGCGCCGCGTTGGTCAACACGTTGAGGATCGACTGGACGATCTCTTGCTCCACGACCTCGACGTGGGGGAGGCCGTCCTCGATCTCGATCCGGAGCAGCGTGTCCCGGTCGAGCAGCGCGCGCGTCAGCCCGAGGGCCTCCTCGAGCAGCGCCGCCGGGGCCACGAGCGTGCGCTGCTCGGACGGCAAGCGCACGAAGCGCCTGAGCGCGCCCACGGTCTTGCGCACGCGATCGGCGCCCTCACGCGCGGCGTCGAGGAGTTCGAGCTCCAATGCGTTGGCGTCGACGTCGACCACGAGCTGGTCATGGAGCAGCTCCATGCTCAGCGTCATGAACTGGAGCGGGTTGTTGATCTCGTGGGCCACGCCGCCGGCCATCTGACCGATCGACGCGAGGCGCTCGGTGTGGACGAGCTGCCTATTCTCCGAGCGCTCCCTGGTGATGTCTCGAATGAGCCCGTGCATGACCGTGGGTTCGTTCCTGTCGTCGTGGAGGACGAGGCCGTCGACGGAGACCCACCTCACCTCACCGCTCGGCCGCACCACCCTCGCGACGAACGCGAACGGCTCACCGCGCTCGATCGCCCCGTCCACGGCCTCGGACACCATCGCGCGGTCGTCGGGGTGGTAGCCCTCGATCCCCGAGGCGACCGAGGGCGCCCCGGGAGCATCGGGATCTGCATCGAGGCCGTAGATGTGGAAGACCGAGGAGGACCAGCGGACCGCGCCCGTGACGAGGTCGACGCGCCACCTCCCGATGCTCGTCTGCGCCTCGATCGCCTCGAGCAGCGCGAGCTGCTCGCGTTGGGCCTGCTCGTGCTCGACTCGCCGCGTGACGACGCGCGTGGTCGAGTAGAGCAGGCGGTCGGGGCCCCTCGACGCGTTCCACTCGAGCCAGACGTAGTGCCCGTCCTTGTGTCGGTACCGGTTGATGAACTCGGCGGCGACGTAGCCGCCGTCTCGATCGAACATCCTGACCTCGGCGCGCGAGCGCTCGACGTCGTCCGGGTGCAAGAGGTGGGTGTAGGGCCTGGACTTGAGCTCGTCGAGTGTCCAACCCAGGGCATGGGTCCACCGCGGGCTCAGCCACTGGAAGTACCCCTCGGTGTCGAGCGTGCTCAGGAGGTCGACGGACTGGTTGGAGAAGTGCTCCCAGTTCATGTGCGCATTCCCGAATGCGTGGCCGTCCGGAGCGTCGTCAGTCATTCGAGTGCCATGATGCGGAGTGTGGGTCGGATCGAGACGCCATATCGAAACTCTATCCCTGATGCGGCCCTTCGTATATGTCTCACGCACTTTCGTTCAAAGCGATGGTGCGAGGCGTGGTGCCTCCGGCTTCCGAATACTGGGCGCAGCGCGTATGTTGCATCCATGTGAGCGAACGAGACCACGAACGAGGAGGTAGCGCGATGGCGCTCGACAACGAGCTCGAACTCAGGCCCGGAGACAACAAGACGGGGCTCGTGAAGATGGGCCACGAGCTCAAGACCAACGGAAAGACGTTGTTCGGGTTGGTGGCGCTGTTCTGGGTGCTCGAGGTCTTCGACAAGCTGATCTTCATGGGCGGCCTCGACACGCTGGGCATCCACCCGAGGACGCTCTCGGGACTCAGCGGCATCCTGACCGCGCCGTTCCTCCACGGGAGCTTCGCGCACGTGGCGGGCAACACGGCGCCGTTCCTGGTGCTCGGCGGCCTGATCATGTTGCGTGACCGCCGCGACTGGCTCGCCACGACGGTGCTGAGTTCGCTGATCGGGGGGCTCGGGATCTGGCTCTTCGGCGCGGCGAACTCCGTGCACATCGGCGCGTCGATCGTGGTGTTCGGCTACTTCGGCTACCTGATCTCGGTGGGGTTCTTCGAGCGCAAGTTCGGGGCGATCCTGGTGAGCGCGCTCGTGGCGTTGTTCTACGGCGGGATGATCTTCGGCGTGATGCCGGTGATCGCGGGCGCGGGGATCTCGTGGGAGGGCCACTTGTTCGGCTTCCTCGGCGGGATCACGAGCGCGAAGCTCCTCTACGGCCGCAAGACGCGGGGTACGAAGCTGCTCACGGAGTGAGCGCGAGGGCGGCGACCTCGGCGGCCTGGCTCGCAGGGCCGTAGGTCGACAGGCGGACCGTCCGCAGCCCTGGCATCCTCGCGTGCTCGGACAGGTGCGCGAGGCCGCTCGACGTGAGCTGGTTGTACGCAAGGTCGAGGTGCGTGAGCCCGCGCAGGTTCTCGGCGCCCGCGAGCGCGACGGCGAACCGATCCCCCACGCTACAGCTCGGGATATGAAGCGATGAGAGCGAGGGGGGGGCGTGGTCCGCGATCACGAGCGCGGCGTCGTCGTCGAGCCACCGCACGTAGCTGCCGGTGATGGTGGTGATGTTTCTGGAGTGTGGGAGCGAGAGCACGCGCCCGAGCAGCGCTCTCTTCATCGCGGGGGTGTCGTCGGCCGGGAACTCGCGCAGATCGAGCGTGTCGCAGCGCGCTATCGTGGGGGCGTGCAGGCCCTCTGCCACGCGCTCGAGCGCCGCGCGCGTGATCGCGCGTGGCCACCTGCTCGCCCCTGGGGACGTACGCTCAAGGCATGGCCAGGCGTCCTCGAGCCAGCGCGGATCGACCTCGAGGAGTTCGATCTCCTCGCAGACGTACCTCCACGCGTAGCCCCCGGACATCGGCCCGCTCGGCGCGGCCCTGAGGATCGCTCGAGACCAGGCGGGGTCTGGCCGGGAGAGGTCTTCGCGGGAGGCGGTCACGTAAGGGGTGGTCGCGAAGGGGACGCGGGGCGAGCGCTCGAGCGCGTCGTAGCCGTGCGCGCTGATGTGGTTGCCCCGAAGCGAGAGGCGTTGGAGCGAAGGGAGGGCGCCGGAGTTCGCGATCGCGACGGCGGCGTCGTCGCCGAGCAAGACGCACGACAGGTCGAGCGCGCGGAGCGCGGTCGGCGCGTCGGCGCGTGCGAGGCGTGTGGCGCCCTCGTCGCCCAGCGGGTTCAGGGACAGGTCGAGGCTGCGCAGCGAGGACATGAGCGCGGAGGACGCGAGCGCGTCGCAGGACTCGGGGCCGAGGCCGCAGCAGGAGAGCTCGACGTCGCGGAGCGCGCGCAGGTGAGGTGCCGCGGCGAGCTGGTGGGCGAAGGTGTCGTCGACCGCGGCGCTCTGGACGTTGACCGCGCGGAGGGCGCGGATCGAGGAGAGGAGGGGGGACTGGAGCGCGCGCCAGCGGCCGGCTCGTCGGTCGCCGAGGTGTCATCCTTTGCGGGG
>CAJXPN010000746.1 GCA_913058025.1 uncultured Myxococcales bacterium
GCGTCAGATGTGTATAAGAGACAGGTCCATTGGGCGCGAGGCAGCTCGAGGTTCGGTGCGGTCATGGTCTTCTCCTCTTCGCGTGGGGGGGACGGTGTGGGAGAGGGCGAACGGAGTTCGCCCTCGCGTGTCACTCGCTGAGCTCGACGTAGGTCGCGGGCACGTTCACGACGGCGTGGACCCAGCCCCAGAGCGCGTAGCCCTGGTAGTCCAGGAGCGTGGCGGCGGCGACGGCCTCGTCGAGGGTCATGCCGGCGTCGATCGATGCCTGGACGCTGGCGATGAGCGCGTCGAGGTAGCGCACGGCGAAGTCCGTGTCGGATACGGCGATCGCGGTGTCGTGACCCGGGATGAGCGTGGCGCCCGGGAAGAGCGTCTCGAGCGAGGCGAGGGTCTCTCGGACCTCCCTGGCGTGTCCGTCGAGGAGCCAGGGGAGGGCAGGCGCGCGGGCGACGATGGGGTTGCCGCTCCAGAGCACGTTCGCGTCCGGGACGTGGACGAAGAGGTCGCCGTCGGTCTGGCCGAAGCCGATGTGAAGGACCTCCACGGGCCGGTTCCCGAGGTCCACCGACCAGCCCTCGTCGTCCACGATGACGTCCGCGGTCACGGCGCTGCTCTCGTCGATTCCCTGGTCGGCGCCGAAGTTCGCCTTCATGAACGCGATGTCTCCGGCGAAGGCGTCCGGGTCGGTGATGAAGTCGACCGTTCCCCTGTGTTGGACGACCTGTACGTCGTCGGGGAGGAAGGCGTTGCCGTAGCTGTGGTCGCCGTGGTGGCTCGTGTTCACGGCATAGAGCACCGGGAGGTCGGTCTGGGCGCGGACGAGGTCGATGGTCTGGCAGAAGAGCTGCCGGTTGATCATGGTCTCGACGAGGAGCACGCCGTCGTCGCCGATCACGAACCCACCAGAGGTCGCCGCCGGGATGCCGTCCTTCGTCACGGAGGCTGCGTTCTGGTCGTAGATCGCGAAGACGCCGGACGAGAGCTCCTCGGACATCAGCGTGACCGCGTTCGGGGTCCAGGCGTAGGCGGGGTTGGGCGCGGTGATGTCGAGCTCGAAGCCGTCCTCGCAGGCCGTGAACGCCTGTGTGTTCGTGGCGTCCTCCTCTTGCTCTGGTGCAGCGGAGCAAGCGATCCCGGCGAGGGTGATGACGGAGGTCAGGGCGAAGGCGTGGAGTCGTGGCATGTGCATGAGCGTCCTCGATGGTCTGGGTGAGCCGTGTGTTTCGCCGAGCGCTCGGTGCGCTCGGGTCAGGCGGGCACTGCTCGCCTTGACACGACTCAATCTAGGTTCCCATCATTGGGTTGTTGATGTCCGATTTTGACGTTTGGTTTTTCGTAGGTGGAAAATGAAGAGTTGGGACGATCTGAAGATGTTCCTCACGGTCGCTCGAGAAGGGACGCTGACGGCGGCGGCGGCGGAGCTCGAGGTCAGCGTGTCCACGCTGCACCGCCACCTGGGAGCGTTCGAGGCCGAGGTCGGCGCGACGCTGTTCCACAAGGGGCCGCGCGGGTACGCGCTGGCGGCGGCGGGGGAGGCGCTGTGGCCGAGGGCCCAGGAGGTAGAGGAGGCGGTGCTCGCGGCGACGCGCTCGGTGGTCGGCCACGATCAGCAGGCGTCGGGAGAGGTTCGGATCACGCTGCCGCTCATGTTGCTGTCCAAGGTCGCGCCGCACCTGGCCGCGTTCACCCGGACGTGCAGCAAGATCCGTCCGATCCTGCTGGCGGACGACGGGGAGCTCGACCTCCAGCGGGAGACGGATCTGGCGCTGCGCGCGACGACGTTGCCCCCGAACACCGTCGTGGGTCGGAACCTCTGTGGGCTGGCGTGGGCGCCGTACGCATGCGTCGACACGGAGGGTGAGGAGCTCGCGTGGGTGCATTACGTCGGGATGGACGCGTCGCCGGCGGTGAGGTGGAGGAGGAGCGCGTTCCCCGACGCGACGCCGGTGATGAGCGTGCACGGCGTGGTGGGGATGCACGCGGTGTTGGCGGCGTCGGGCGCTCAGGGGCTTCTGCCCTGTTTCGTCGGGGACGCGGACCCGGCGCTCAGGCGCGTGATGGGGCCGGTCGCGTCGAACCGCCTGTGGCTGCTCATCCACGCGGACCTTCGCAGGTCCGCGCGGGTGCGCGCGCTGGTCGACTTCATCGTGCCCAGGTTGCTCGCGGAGCGCGCCAGCTTCGAGGCGACGTGAGCGGGGAGCCGCCGGAGGCGCCGATCGTGCTCAGGTGAGGCGTTCGAGGACACGACGCGCGAGCCTGCCGGGGCGCGGCATCGTGCGGTGGAGGGTGGTCAGGATCGTGCTGGGGCCGATCGGCAACAGGATCGGCAGCGCTTAGCCCTCGCGCCAAGAGGGGTTGAGGCGCTCGTAGATCGAGGCGGCCTCGCGGTCCTCGCGTCGGCTCCACTGGCGATCGCCCGCTGAGGGGATCGTGGGCATCCATACTGCACGTCGCTCCAGGCACCAGCGGTCGCCCTCGTGGGTGTGTGTGAGGTGTGCGAGGAGCCGGGCGCGCGGGTCGCGCGCCGGGGTCGCGGGCGTCACGAGATGGGGGCAGTAGGTCCGCGTACGCACGAAGCTCGGCTTGAACGCGGTGCCGTAGTAGTAGAGCGCGGAGCGTGGGTGCTGCGCGAGCTTCAGGGTGAGGTCTTTGAGGAACGCGTAGATGTAGGCGCGGCCGCCGCGGTGCTCGGGCTCGATGAAGGCGTAGTGGAAGTGGAGCACCCAGGCGTCTTCGGGGGCCTGGATGTGGAGCAGGTCCGCGCAAACGAAGCCGACGTCGCGGCGGCCAGAGGTGAGCACACAGACGTGCGTGCTGCGGCGCATCGTGGCGTCGAAGGTCGCGCGGTCGGCGCGCGGCGAGGCGTCGTCCTTGAGGTGGACGTGCGCCGCGCGGAGCGCGTAGAGCGTGTCGAGCCTGTCGGGTGAGAGGCTCGCGCCGTCGGTGATTTTCGCGCGCGTCGTGGGCATGCGTGCTCGAGGTCGTGTCGGTGCGTGGGCGAGGTCCTCAGTCGTGGCCGTTTTCTACAAGCAAGGTCGGGGAGTGTCCACCTCGGGGTGTGGCACGAGCAGGGAGCTCGGCGGCGCTCGCGCCTGTTCTTGGTGGACCACCCCAAGCCACCGCGTCCTGCACGTTCCAGGTCTCCCTGCATGCCCGTCCGATTTGGGTCTGACGGCGCGCGGGTATCACGCGTGGCGAAAAGGATCCGTCAGGGATCTTTGGAGGTCCGCCATGGGTGGGTCAGACCACCGCGCCGAGCGCGCGGAGTTCGGCAGCGACGCCGCGCGAGATCGCGTTGCCTTCGATGCACAGCATCCTCAACGCAGGCGCTGCCTGCGCCCAGCCCAGGATCTGTCTCTTATACACATCTGACGCTGCCGACGATCTACTCTGTGTAGA
>CAJXPN010000747.1 GCA_913058025.1 uncultured Myxococcales bacterium
GAGATTTCTGCCTGTCTCGTGGGCTCGGAGATGTGTATAAGAGACAGGTCCTTGACGTAGCGCTCGGCCAGGCGAATACGCAGCCCCACGTCCTCGGGGTCCAGCTGGACCATGCGCTCGAGCACGTCGCGCTGAGAGCGCGTGTCGTTGGCGTCTTTGTAGAGCTCCTGAGCCTTGTTGTACCAGATCACTGCGTCCTTCAGACGCCCCATCCGGTGGTACGCTTCGCCCAGGCTCTTGTTGATCTCGGGGTTGCTCGGCTCGTAGTTGTTCGCGCCCCGGAGCACCGCGCTCGCGCGCTCGTAGTACTCCTGCTCCATGTAGAGCTTGGCCACAGCGGTGTACGTCGCGACCGCGTCGGGCGGTCGCTTCATCTTCGCGTAGAGGTCCCCGATCTTCTGGAGGCTGCGTACGTCCTTGGAGTCGTCCTCCACGAGCTTCTGGTACTCGCGTAGTGACTTGTCCCAGTTGCCCTTCGTCCAGTGCTTCTGGGCCGCTGCCTGTACTTTCGTTCGGTTGATCGCCACCTGTCGCACTCGCTCGCTTTCGGCCGCTCTCACGGCCGACGCGTCCGCAGAATCTCACGCCTCGTACGGCGAATCTCGATCACTGTTTACGCTGGGAAGGTGTTCGATGGTACGGCGCAAGCCGACACAGCGTCAAGCTTTTGACGCTGTGTCGGCGCGCGCCGGGGGAAAATACGCCCCCGACACCGTGATCACTTGTTGACGCGCTCCATGAACTCGCCCGTTCGCGTGTCGACCTTCACGACCTCTCCGGTCGCCATGTACAGCGGCACGTGGATGATCGCTCCGGTCTCGAGCGTCGCCGGCTTCGAGCCTCCCTGCGCCGTGTTTCCCTTCACGCCGGGGCCGGTACTCTCGATGACCATCTCGACGAAGTTGGGCATCTCGAGGCTGATCGGCTCGTCGTTGTGGAAGAGCACATCCACCTCGAGGTTGTCCTTGAGGAAGTCCAGCGCGTCCTCGACCGCCGACTCCGACAGACGGATCTGCTCGTAGGACGTCGTGTCCATGAACACGAAGTGCGGGTCGTCCTTGTACAGGTACTGCATACACCTGGACTCCAGGTTCGGCACGTCCACCGAGTCGCCCGACCTGAAGTTGTTCTGGAGCACTCGCCCGTTGAGCAGGCTCTTGTACTTGGTCTTCACGAACGCGTTGCCCTTGCCGGGCTTGACGTGGTTCGCCTCCACGATCACGTACGGGTGCCCGTCGATCTCGATCTTGAGGTTCTTGCGAAAGTCCGTCGTCGAATACTGCGCCATCTCTGCCTCTCCTATGAACCACCAGGGCGCGCCCGCGCCTCCGGCCTCTTGTCACTCTCTCGTCTGCTTCACCCGCATACGCGTGAGCGAGCGGCTGCCCCGATTCGGGGGGCAGCCGCTCGCTCACGCCGCGACCTCGCGCTCCCCATGGCGGGGAGCGCTCCTGTCACGCCATCTCGCGCTCTACGAACGGCGAGATGAGCCTCAACATCGTCTGACCCCTGTTCACGTCCGAGTTCGCCGACATCGAGAGCACCAACAGGTACTCGTCGGCGACCACCCTCGCCAGCGTCGTCACGGACCCCGTCGTGATGCTCACCTCGTTGACCTCACCCACTTCGTGAAGGTTCATCCGGCGAAACTTGTCCAGCAGGTTGCTGACCTCGATGGCGATCGCCGCCATCTCGACCATCTCCTCTTCTGCGTAGACGCCGTCGATCTGAATCCCATCGAAGCCGATGAGCAGGCACCCGATCGCACCGTCGACGTTGTTCACGACACGGCTGAGCTTCTCTCTGAACATCTCCTCTCCTCGAGGGGAGCCGCGCCCGCGCTCACCTCACGTCGACGCCTTCACCCTGTGGTGCCGACCCGACGCGCCCGTGAGCCCTCTCGGGACATCGCCTCATTTCTTCTGACTGGCTCGCGGACCACATACGCGCACAATGTGGGACCGCGACGCATCTCTTTTCATACATCCACGCACGGCGGTCAAGGCCGCCTCGCTCACAGCGCCACGCGGATCTTGCCGATCTGAACCCGGTTCTTGCCGTCGTGCGCCCCCTTGGGCTTCGCCTTCATCCTCTTCGAGCCCATGAACCAGCCGAAGTTGAGCGAATACTCACCCTGCTTGGCGTAGCTCCCGATCTTGATCTTGTGCGTGTCCGCCACCACGGAGCCCACCGGCCAGTAGTTCGTCGGGAACGCGCCACCCACCGGGTAGTGGTCCCCGTGTATCCTGTTGCCCGGCGTGTCGACATGCACGAACATCTTCTGGTTCCCGGAGACCCTCGCCTTCACGCGGAAGTAGAGCGTCATCTCGATCTCGTCTCCCCACGTGTACTTCGGAAGCTCCCCGTCCACGCCCTCCTTGTCGAGCGAGTACCCCAGGAACTCGAGCTTGCCGTCGAACGTCAGCGCCTCGTCCTCGCCGCCCTCGCCCTTGAACGTCACCGGGCGCTGGACCTCGAGGTCGTCGCCCATGATCGCCGCGCCGATAGGGCTCTCGTCGACCTCACCCTCACCGAGCTTGTTGCTCACCAGCACGAGCTTCGAGCCGCTCGCGTCCACCACGGGCAGGTCTCGATCTGCCTTGCGCCGGGCCTCGTAGTGCAACGCCGCGAGCCGATCCCTCGGGATCACCGCGAAAAACCGCCCGTCCTGCTCGAAGCGCTCCATGAACGCCCGCGTCGAGGTCAGCTCGGGCACGTCCGCGAGGTACAGCGTCCCCTCTCCCTTGGGCGTCTGGTGCCTGTAGAGCGGCTCGGTCTGCGTCGAGGTCGCGCGCTCGAGGTACGTCTCGAAGACGTGGCGCTGCGACAAGTGCAGCCCCACGCGGGGCAGGTACACGAACGCGAACACCATCGCGCTGGCCGCGAACAACACCGACCACCACAGCCCGAACTTCGACGGCTCCTCGAGCCACCTCAGCGCCGCGCCGAGGACCCCCTCACCCTCCCGCAGTTCCTGCTTGAGCTCGGCCTGCGTCGACATCGGCGACGCGTCCCCCAACCCCGAGACCGCCCAGAACGCGCGCCACGCCGCGCCGAGCTTCGCCCTCACGCCGGCGCCCTCGCCTCGCTCCTCTCGGTACGCCGCCGGCAGCTCCACGAACGCGCGGCGCGCGTTCAGCGCCGCCCACGCGCCGAAACCGAACACCGGCGTCGCCAACGCCAGCGCCCAGACGTACTTCATCGCCTTGAACGCCCCGCCATACGAGAACCCCTCCGGGAACTCCAGCTTCGACTCCATCGCCACGTACAGCTCGAAGAAGCGGTGCGGGTAGCGCTCCACGTCCTTCCCCAGCATCAGCACGATCGCCACCGCCGAGAACCCCACCGCCTGTCTCTTATACACATCTGACGCTGCCGACGATCTACTCTGTGTAGA
>CAJXPN010000748.1 GCA_913058025.1 uncultured Myxococcales bacterium
GAGATTTCTGCCTGTCTCGTGGGCTCGGAGATGTGTATAAGAGACAGGGCCGGAGGTCTGGAACGGCGGGCAGTCGTCACCATCGCACGCGCAGCCGAGCACCGGGGCGCACTCGGAGCCGTCGAAGGCGTGGCCGATCACGTCGCCGCAGTCGCCGTAGTCGCCGCCCGTTTGGACGACACACGCGGGCTCGGCCGCGAAGACGCAGCCTCGGTCGGCGGCGAGGACGACGGGGTCGGGCTCTTCGGGCGTGTCGCACTGGGTGTCCGCGCCAGACGAGTCGTCGCCCTTGCCGTTGGTCGTCCCGTCGGGGCACGCCACGCAGGCGAACGCCTCGACGCGCTCGTCCTCGGCGCACAGGATCGGGTCGCAGCGGGTGTTGCCGCGGGTCGGATCGTCGCCCGCCCCGTTCGTCTGGCTGATGGGGCACGCCGCGCACCTGTTGGAGAGCACGCGCTCGTCCTCGGCGCACAGGACCGCGTCGCACTGGGTGTCGCCGGCGGAGGCGTCGTCGCCCGCGGCGTTGGTCTGTCCGGCGGGGCACGCCACGCACGCGGCGCCCTGGACGCGCTCGTCGGCGCCGCACACGATCGGCGCGCAGTCCCCTTCAGACGTGCCCGCGGGGCACACCTCGCTCTCCTCGGGGGCGCCGCAGGCGGCGAGGAGGGAGAACGCGATGAGCGCGAGGGTTCGGCGCCACGCTGTCTTGAGGTCTGGCATGGGGTGAGCCTGGGACGAAGCGTTCGAACGTGATGGTTTTCCACGGTGTTCACGACACCCAGTGGTGCCCCCAACGTGGACGAAGTCGCCATGGAGTTCAAGATCGGGGTACCTTCGGGCGACGAATGAGAGGAGTCGGTGTGAAGTCGAAGATGTTCGCGGTGTTCGCGGTGTTTGCGGTGGGGTGCTCCACGCCGCGCGCCGACGTCGCGCAGGTCGAGCGCCCAGCGCCCGAGGCGCCGATCGAGCTGCGCGCCCAGCGCAGGAACACGAGCCCGGTGACGGCGAAGGCGGCGAGCCCGGTCGCGCGCCAGGTCGTGGTGGGGACCGAGCGGGGTCGGGTGACGGTCTGGGACACGAAGACCGCCAGGTTGCTACGCACCTTGCGCCCAGGCGGCGCGCCGGTGCGGTCGCTGGCGGTGTCGCGAGATGGCGCGCGGGTGGCCGTCGCAGACGAAGGCGGCGCGATCTCGGTGTACCCGATTCGGGGCGGCGAACCACTGGAGCTCGTCGGGGCGGAGGGCGCCCGCGGCGAGCGCACCTGCGCGGTCAGGTTCTCGCCGCGCCCCGACGAGCTCGCGGCCGCGTGCGGCGGGAGCGTCGAGGTGTGGGACACCTCCGACGCGGTGGTCACCGCGAGGATCGAGCTCGGAGACTCCATACTCGCCGTGGGTCACGCGAGGGACGGGGCGGTGCTGCTCTACTCGAGCCGCGGCGGGCTCGTCGAGTGGAGTGGAGGAGACGACGTGCGCGCCGTCGCGGAGCGCGACCTCGCGGCCGCCAGGGTCAGCATCTCGCTGGCCGGAGACATGGCGGCCGTCGAGACGAGGACATCGCTCGAGCTCGTCTCGACCGAGGACGGCGCGACGATGTGGCGCGAAGAGTTCTTCGAGGACGCCGAGGTGAACGCGTCGGCGTTCGCGCCGAGCGGCGAGCTGATCTGGACCGACACGCTCGGCCACATGGGCACGCTGGACACGTCGACGCTGGAGGTCGTGGGGCGCAAGAGCGTGAGCGGGCTCGGATCGTCCACGTCGTCGATCGTGGTGTCGGGGGCGGGCGGTGAGATCACGGCGAGCTGGATGTACGGGCTGACGGTGCTGACGCGTCAGGGGGAGAACGTGTCGGGCATCGGCGGAGCCGCTGACCTCGCTGCAGACGAGCGCGGACGGGCGGCTCCTGACGTGGGTCGACAACGTCTTCGTGACGACCTTCGACCTGTCGACGCTCGAGGTGGTCGGCGCGTTCGAGGACGGCGCCCAAGTCGCGGGCGCGGCGCTGTCTCCAGGCGGAGACAAGGTCGCGGCGTGGGGCCGTCTGGGCACAGGCACCTACCTGAGCGTGAGCGATTCACGGACAGGGGCGTACGTCGACGCGATCAGGACGTCCTGGGACGAGGGCTGCGTCGGCGCGGCGTTCGCCTCCGACGACGAGCTCTGGACGGCGTCACGACACCACATCGACGCGTGGAGGATCAGAGGAGACGACGCGCCGATCGCGACGTTCACGCCGCGGCTCGACGGCGCCGAGATCGAGTCGCTCTACGCGACGCGCGCGGGCCAGCCGCTGCTGCGGCTGAGCGATGGCCGCGTGGGCGAGCTCGGGCCAGGCGGTGAGATCACCCGGTGGCTGACGCCGAGCGAGGACGAGCCGGAGGTCGCGCGGTACGACGGCCTCACGGTGACGCGGGACTTAGAGATGCTTCTCCTGGAGCGAGGGGGCGTCTCCGCGCGGATGATGTCCAGCGGCGAGCAGTGGGTGATGTGGACGCCCGACGGGCTGTTCGCGGCGTCCGCCGAGCCGAGCGGGCTGCTGCACGGGGTGCAGGGTGACAGCGTGGTGGACCTGGATCAGCTCGCGCTCGAGCGGAATCGCCCGGACGTGGTCTTCTCGAGGCTGGGGCTGGGCGCTGCCGATCTCCACGGCGCGCTCGAGGGGCGCTGGAGGTTGAGGCTCTCCCGCGCGGGTCTCACCCCTGACGATCTGGACGACGCGGCGCCCAGGCCGCGGGTCGCCATCGTGAGCGCGCGGAGGTCCATGGACGACGCCGACGTCCTCGAGCTCGAGGCCGAGGTCCGCGCGCACGCGGAGCTGCGCAGCCTCCAGATCTCTGTCAACGGCGTGGGGCTGTTCACGGGCGAGGGCGCGCCGCTGAGCGGGCGGGAGGTTCGCCTGAAGGAGCGCGTCCGGCTGAGCACGGACTACAACACCGTCGAGGTCACCGCGTTCGACGCGAGGGGGCGCGAGTCGTTGCGCGCCCGGCGCCAGTTCTACAACGGCTACCCCCCACAGGCCGAGCGGACGCTCTACTTCATGGGCTTCGGGATCTCGGACTACGCCTCCGACGACATCGTCGACCTCTCCTGGGCCCACGAGGACGCTCGCAACCTCGCCGAGGCGTTCGGCAAGATGTCGAGCGAGGGCTCGAACAGGCTCGACCGGGTCGTCTCCCGCGCCTGGATCGACGCCGAGGTCACCCCCGAGGCGCTCGCCGAGGCGCGCGCGCTGCTCGAGGAGAGCACGCCCGACGACGTGGTCGTGCTCTTCGTGGCAGGCCATGGCGTGTACAGCGAGGGCGCCGACCCGACCTACTACTTCCTGACCCACGGCACCGACCTGGACGACCTCGAGGGCACGGCGCTCCGGTTCGAGCAGCTCGAGGGCCTGCTCGACGGC
>CAJXPN010000749.1 GCA_913058025.1 uncultured Myxococcales bacterium
ATCTACACAGAGTAGATCGTCGGCAGCGTCAGATGTGTATAAGAGACAGATGGCAGACCTCCTGCTCGACCCCGCCGCGCGCTTCTCCACGATGATCGAGGCCGCGACCCTCCACGAGGAGGTACTCGGGGATCTGGAGTCCGCTCGACGCCTCCTCGCCGAGGCCATCGCCGCCGCCGGCGGCTCCTCCATCGACGGCCTCGACGCCGCACGCCGCGCCCTCACCAGGCTGCAATCCTGAACATACCCAGGCTCTTGCACGAGCGCGCGTGGAGCATGTACCCTCACGCATCGGCACCGATCGGACCCTGAAGGGAACTACGGCCGCGCGCCAAGGCGACGCGTGGCCGCCTCGAGCACGCACACATGGAAGGGGACGCCATGAACCACGACGACGATCTATTCAAGCGATGGGACACCACCGAAGAGGACGACCTCTATGGGCTCTCCGACGAGGACTCGAGCTTCGACCTCGGCGGCTCGGGTTGGACCCTGAACGACGCCCACGCGGCCGACCCTGCGCTCGACCTCCACGACCAACCCGACGTCGACCTCGGCGCCTTCTTCGACGACCTCGACGCGCCAGGTGAACCTGCGCCGTTCGTCCCGACGCCGTTCGTCCCGGCCGACGCGTCGCCCGAACCAGCGTTCGAGCTCGACGAGGGCGCGCTCACCCAGGCACGCGAGTCGGCGCGGCCCACGGGATCCGTCGTCGACATCGAGCTGGCGCCAGACTCCATGCGGCCGCGCGCGCCCCCAACCCCGGCCGACCTCTACGGCGCGTCGAGAGGCCCGCAACGCGTGAGGTCTAGCGTCGGGAGGGGGCCGCAGCACGAGGGCGACGGCTGCATCGCCGACCTGATCGCCGCGCCGCTGTCCGTCCTCAAGAACGACGGCTTCATCATGGTCGGGTTCGCCACGGTCGTGCTCGTCTTCGCGCTCTTCGCCGGCTCGAGCCGTGGCCTCCTCGCGCTCTTCATCGCCGTGGGATCGTATGGCTTCTTCTTCAGCTATCTGATGCGCGTCGCCTCGGAGTCGGCCGCGGGCGCCCACGCGCTCCCAGAGTTCAGCGAATACGGGAGCATCTGGCACGACGGCGTCGTCCCCATCTTCCAGATCACCGCGCTCACGCTGGGCTACTGCGCCATAACGATCGGCGTCGCGCAGATCACCCGCCACCCGCTCGCGCTGATCGCCGCCAGCATCCTCGCGCTCGCCCTCTACCCCATGGGCTTCCTCAACCTGAGCATGCGCGGCAGCGTCTGGGCGATCCGCCCCGACTGGCAGCTCCACGCGCTCTCACGCGCACCCGCCGACTACGCCGCCGCCGCGACCTTCTTCATCCTGGGAGTCGGCCTGCTCGCGCTCGTCACGCGCGGCATGTTCAGCAGCATCGACCTGCTACAGGTCGGCTCGATAGAACTCCTCGTACGCCTGCTCGTCCCCACCGTGCTCTTCGTCTACGGCGCCATCGTGAACGCGCACGTCATCGGGCGCTTCTTCTACTACAACGAGCACGAGCTCGACTTCGAGATCTAATCCTCGCTGTTCCGGCACATGAGCAGCCGCACCATCCGACACCAGAATCAAGAGAACCACCATGCCTGACACACACGACCCGTCCTTCTTCTCGGAGCTGCTCCGCGCCCCCACGTTCCCACTACGTGGCGACGGCATCATGCTCACGCTCATGGCCTGCGCGTGGCTCTTCGTGACCCAGCTCCTCAGCGGATGCGTCCCCGTCGCCGGACTCATCGTCAGCCTGGCAGGCATCGGCTTCTTCTACGCGTACCTGATGCGCGTGGTCACGGTGACCGCGGACGGTGACGACGAGCTCCCCGCCTTCCAGGAGATCAGCTCGTGGTGGGACGACGGGCTCGTGCCCTCCTTCCAGATCATCTTCCTCCTGTTCCTCTACTTCGGCCCCGCGATCTGGTTGCTCGTCTCGGAGAACGAGACTGGGGCGCTCGTCGCCGCGGGCGTCGCCGTGTTCTTGCTGCCCATGGGGCTACTCAACCTGAGCCTACGCACGAGCCTGCTCGACCCCGCGCCAGCCTGGCAGATCAAGACGATCCTCAGCGCCCCCCTCCCCTACCTCGTCTCCGTGCTCTGCATGTCCGCGGTCACCGGCCTCCAGTGGTGGATCACCGGCCTCAGCGGAGACGTGCAGGGCGACGACATGGTCTCCACGCTGGCCATTGGCGCCGTCACGCTCCCGATCTCGGTCTACGCCAACTTCATCAACGCCTTCGTCCTCGGGCGCTTCTACTACTGCAACGAGGTCGAGCTCGAGTGAGCGGCGCTCACTCGAACGACGTCCAGTAGAAGGTCGGGTGGCCGGCCTCACCGTCGTCGTCGTAGTAGCCCGTGAACTGGAGTTTGAAGAAGGCGCCCTGGTCCGAGAGCACCACGTAGGTGCGCTGCTTGGGCGCGAGCTTGTGCACGGAGATGTCGTAGTCGTACCAGAGGTCGTCCCTGGAGAACGCCTGGTCGCCTTCCTCGTCGCCGGTGTCCTTGTGGTACGCGCCGTCGGGGGGCGAGTCGACCTGGGTGATCGTCTTGCCGTCGACGGTCGCGACCTCCACGCCCGCCTCACCGTTCACGCGCACGAACTGGCGCTGGAACTTCAGATCCCAGCCCGCCTCTTGGTCGGGCGCGTCGGGCGCGTCGAGGTCGAGGTAGGTCCACGTCTCCTTGGACGTCGCGTCGAGCCGCTCGGTCGTCACGCCGGACAGATCGGGCGGGAGATCCTCGGCTCGGTCGCACGCGCACAGCCCTGACGCCAACATCATGGCAGTGATCATCATGCGTACTTCGTTCATCTCTATCCTCCTTGGTGCGCCGCGGGGCGCTCTGGACGCGGGCGCGGCGTCGAAAATCTAGCCATGGACCCCCCATTGGTCAAACATGGAGGGCGCGCCCCGGACACGACACCTCTCGCGTCGGGTTGTGACGTGACCTTCGTTCGCCTAAAAGGAGTCGCCCCCTCATGAAGACCGCACGAACGATGTATGTGATGCACACCGCCCAGCCGAAAGTTCCGATCAGGCGCCTCGCCGCGCTCGCGCTCTCACTGCTCACCGCGCTCGCGCTGTGGCCCGTACACACCGCGCACGCGCAGGAGAGCCCCGAGCTCCCCGCGATCCAGACGCAGCGCTTCCGCCCCGCGCCTGGCCCAGCCGACGTCCTCAACCTGTTCTCGAGCCCCGTCATGGAGCACCTGGACTGGCACTTCGGTGGCTACCTCGACGTCGCAGACGCTCCCCTCGAGATCGCCACCGGCGGAGACCTCTCCAGCGAGGAGTTCCGCCAGACCGTCGACACGCAGGCCACGCTGAGTCTGTTCCTGTCTCTTATACACATCTGACGCTGCCGACGATCTACTCTGTGTAGA
>CAJXPN010000750.1 GCA_913058025.1 uncultured Myxococcales bacterium
ACGAGATTTCTGCCTGTCTCGTGGGCTCGGAGATGTGTATAAGAGACAGGTGCGATCTGGGGTCCCACCCAAGTACATCCTACCTAAAGGGCTCCTCCTACAACTCCCAAGTCTTCAACCCCCCGCGGCCGCCCCAGCCTCATACACTGGTCTGCGGCCGCACCTCGTCGAGAGGTCCACACATGGAAGCACTCGAGCTCATCCTGAACCTGCTCGAGAAGGTCTCCGTCCTCGTCTCGACCGCGCTCGTCTTCGTGCTGCTTCGACCCGCCGAGGTCTGGCTCACCGAGACCGGCCGCTACGCCTCATTTCGACGCCGCGCCTTCATCCTCGCCGTCTTCTGCCCGCTCTCCATCTGGGGGATCTACCTGGGCTTCGACATCGGCGGCGTCACCTTCAACACGCGCGCCGTGGGCATCATCGTCGCCGGCTTCCTGGGCGGGCGCATGGTCGGCTCGCTCGTGGGCGCCGTCGCCGGCGCCGCCTACGCCGCCATCGCGCCCGAAGGCATGGCCGTCTACGTCTTCTCCGCCTCCGTCCTCGACGGGCTCTTCGCTGGCTTCGTCGCGCGCCGCTGGGGCACCTCGCTCGAGCCCGTCGTCCTGGGCGCCGTCGGCGCGCAGCTCTTCCACCACGTCTTCCTCGGCGCGATCTTCACCGCCCTCGACCCCTTCGAGGGCCTCCGGCTGGCGAGCAACGTCCCGCTCCACGCCGCCAAGATCGGCGCCAACACCATCGGCGTCCTCCTCTTCCTCGGCCTGCTCAACCTCACGCTCGACCTCGAGAGCGCTCGCCTCGACGCCCGCACCTCGCGCGATCAGGCCCGCAGCGCTCGCCTCGAGGCCCTCCAGTACCAGCTCCAGCCACACTTCCTGTTCAACCTCCTGAACACCCTCGCCTACCTCATCCGCACGAACCCCGTCCGCGCGCGCTCCCTCACGCTCGACCTCTCCGACTACCTCCGCTACACGCTCGCGCGCACCGACGAGGAGACCTCGCTGCGCGAGGAGCTCCAGCAGATCGAGCGCTACATCGAGCTCGAACGCGCGCGCTTCGGCGACGGCCTCGTCTTCGAGGTCCACTCCCCTCCCGGTGAGCTCACGTCCACGCTGCGGGTGCCCCCGATGATCCTCCAACCGCTCGTCGAGAACGCCATCCGGCACGGCGCCCGCGACGGCCAGGTCCACGTCTCCATCGAGATCAGCGTCGACGGCGCCGCCCGCGCCCGCGTCTGCGTCCTCGACGACGGCCCCGGGCCGCCGAGCGACCTCGACCCTCGCCGCGCGGACCCCTCCGGCCGCCGCTCCGGCGTCGGCCTCCAGAACGTCCGCGACCGCATCGAGCGCTACTACGACGGCCGCGCCTCCCTCTCGCTGACGGAGCGAAGCGAGGGCGGCGCCTGCGCCGCCATCCTCATCCCCCTGGACGCTCAGCCGCTCCCGGCATAACGAAGACGCATCACGCGCTCTCCACATGCCGAAGCACACCACACCCCGAGCCACGCGGACACACCATGAACGTGCTCATCATCGACGACGAAGCCCCCGCCCGCGAAGAGCTCGCCTGGCTGCTCGAGCAGACCGGCGACGACCTCGAGGTCGTCGCCCAGGCCTCCAACGCGCGCGAGGCGCTCGCGCACCTCGACGCCCTCGACGTCGACCTCGCCATGTGCGACGTCGACATGCCCGGCGTCGACGGCCTCCGCCTCGCCGAGCTCCTCTCCGAGCGCGATGACGCGCCGCTCCTCGTCTTCGTCACCGCCTACGAGCGCCACGCCGTCGACGCGTTCTCCGTCGACGCCGTCGACTACCTCCTCAAGCCCGTGCGCATCGAGCGCCTGCGCAAGGCGCTGGGCCGTGTCCGCGAGCGACTCTCCACCACGAACGCCTCGCCAGAGAGCAACCCGAAGCACCTCCAGCGCATCTCAGTGGAGGACAAGGGCGTCTACCGCGTCCTCCCCGTCGACGACCTCCTCTTCCTCGAGTCCGAGGACGGCATCGTCGTCGCCCAGACCCGCGACGCGCGCTACATCACCGACTTCAGCCTCAAGTTCCTCGAGGCCAACCTCGACCCCGAGCGCTTCTTCCGCAGCCACCGCAGCTACATCGTGCAGATCTCGGCCATCGACTCCATCGCGCCCTGGGGCGCGGGCACCTACCGGCTCATCCTCGACCGCGACGCCGACCTCGGCGTCCCCCTCGCGCGCAGCCGCGCCTCCGACCTCAAGTCGCTCATCCCATGGTCCGCCTCCGCCTTCGACGACTAGCCCCTCCACTCCCCAAAGCGAACCGCCACGACATGGACACCTTCGGCGACATCCGCAGCCTCCTCCAGCTCCCGCCAACCGAGGAGCGATGGGGCACGCTGTGCGCCCTCCTCGACGCGGCGCCCGCGCGCCAGATGCGCGACCTCATCCTCCCCTACGCTCTGGACCACGTCTCGCGCTGGCCCGACGCCATGCGCGTGGCCCCGTGGCGCTGGCTCGTCCAGACCTTCACCGCGTCCCCACCTCCCGGCTGGCCGCTGGCGCGACACATCTCGTTCTCACCGGCCGCCCCGCTCAACAACTCCTGGACCGAGCGCGTCGCCGCCTCACCCCACCTCGATCGCATCACGCACCTCTCGCTCACGAGCTGCCACATCGGCGGCGAGAAGCTCGGCCGCGTCCTCGACGCCCCCTGCATTCCCAGGCTGCGCGCGCTCGACCTCTCCTACAACCACATCCGCGACGACGGCCTCCGCGGCATCACGCGCACGCACCGCCTCGAGCGCCTCGAGTCCCTCCACCTCGTCGACAACGGCGTCATCTTCCACGGCGTGAAGTTCATCGGCGACTCCTCCTGGTGGCCAGACCTCAAGGAGCTCTGGCTCGGCCACAACCACCTCACGCCACAGGCCCTCGACGCGCTCGCGGGCGCCCTCGACGTCGGCTCACTCGAACACCTCGACCTGCGCGCCAACGCCCACGGCGTCGGCCAGGCGACCCACCTCGCCAGGCTCGCTGGCGCGCCGGGAGCCTCCTCCCTCCTCTCGCTCGACCTCGGCCAGAACCCCCTCGGCCCCGAACACCTGCGCGCGCTCACCGACAGCCCTCACCTGACCTCCCTGCGCCGCCTCGGCTTCTCCATCGGACACACCCGCCGCGACGCCAGGCCGCTCGAGCCCTCCGACCTCCTCGCGCTCCGCGCTTCGAGCCTCGCAGGACCCCTCCGTGAGCTCTCACTCGCCGGACACCGCCTCGACAGCGACTGCCTCGCCGCGCTCGTCGACGGCGACGAGCTGCGCGAGCTCACCCACCTCGACCTCCGCTTCAACGCGCTCGGTGACGCCGCCGCCAGCGTCCTCGCACGCGCGAACCTGCCCAACCTCACCCACCTCGACCTGAGCTACAAC
>CAJXPN010000751.1 GCA_913058025.1 uncultured Myxococcales bacterium
CGAGATTTCTGCCTGTCTCGTGGGCTCGGAGATGTGTATAAGAGACAGGCCCTGAGAGATGTGGACGTCGAAGACGGGCGTATGCGCGTCGCGGGCCTCGACGAACTCGACCTCGGCGGTCCACTTCCCGTTCGAGGGAGTGGGGCCGTGGACGGTGAAGGATTCGACGGCGCGGGGGTAGGCGATGGAGTCGCCGGGGTGGCCATCCCACCAGAGCTCGAGGGAGTCGTGGGGGATGATCTGGAGGGCGCCGTCGAGGAGGACGGGGTTGAGCGCGCCGACGGGGACGGTGGTGCCCTGGAGGTCGAGCTGACCGCGCGCGCCGGAGGAGCCACGCTCGACGGAGGTCAGGACCTGGAAGGCGGGACCGTGGAAGAGCGAGCCGTCCTCGTAGGGGTCGGCGATGGTGGCGAGGTCGTCGAGCTGGATGCGATCGCCGGAGTGAATGGACCACTCCTCGGCGAGGAAGACGCGGGCGCGGGCGACCTCGTCGAAGCGAGACATGTTGGGGTTGGGAGCTTCCCACCACGCCGAGAGGATGACGTCGACGGCGCCCTGGACGTCCTCGGCGGGCGCGGTCTCGGACTTGAGGATCTGGAGGTCGGAGGCGATGACCCACTTACGCAGCGCGACGTCCTCGATGCGCACGACGTGGAGGTCGGGGCGCACGCGGAGCGCGGCTTGCGCGAGCCGATCCATGATCGACATCATAGGGAGCGCGGGCGCGGTGTAGGTGGGGCAGTGGTCCCAGAGCCAGGTGTCGATGGAGGGGTCCAGGACCTCCTCGACGTCGGAGCTCTCGGCGCCAGCGGGGGTTTTGGGCTCCTGCTCGACGATCACCTCGGAGGGCTCGACCTCGACGGGGTCCTCCGAGGTATCGGGGGCGCCGAGGGGCTCGAGGTCGACGATCGTGCGGTCCTGGTGGTTCGTGAAGTCGAGAATGTCGTCCTCATCGACGACGGAGGACTCGAGCATGGTGAATCCGACATCCTGCGAGGGATCCTCGAGCGCGGCGCCGATGTCCGTGGAGTCGCTCTGGAGGGCGTCGAGGCCCGAGAGGGGTGTCTCGTGTCCATCGACGTCGACTCTGTCGAGCGCCTCTACGCCGAAGATCGGGGTCGAGGTGTGGGGCCGGGCCCTGCGAGGGATCGAGCGGACCTTTCGCGTGGGTTCGTCGCTGATGTCGGAGTGGGCCTCGTCGGCGTCGGGGGTGAGGTCCTCGATGGACTCGGAGGAGAGGCCAGCGCCGAGGTCTCCGGGCTCGCTGGCGCTGCTCTCGCTCAGGCTGTCCTCGCTGGAGCTTCCATCACTGGAGCTGCCATCGCTGGAGGCGCTGGAGCTGCCTGGCGAGCCCGCCCCGAGTTCCTCGAACTCGATGCTCGACTCCTCGAGGTCGGGCTCGGAGGGGAGCGCGTCGAGCCCGGTGATCGGGGTGGACGAGCGGGAGGGGATGCGGACGGAGAACTCGCCGCTGTCGAGGTTGTCGGCGCGCGCGGCGTTGGGGGAGTCGTCGACGACGCTGTCGGAGATGAGCTCGCCGAGGGAGCCGTCGGCCTCCTCGCCGGAGGAGGAGCGGTCCTGGAGGCCCGTGCCCGAGGCGACCTCGAGCGAGGGCGTGGAGTCGGAGAACTCGCCGAGGCCGTTCAACGGATCGGCGCCGGTGTCGACGTCGGAGGGGCCTCGGAGCAGCTCATCGAAGACATCTGAGGTCGAGGAGGACTCGGAGTCCAGGTAGTCGAGGTCGCTGGGGGTGAGGCGAGCGGTGGACTCTCTGGGCTCGCTGGCTCCATCGGGCGCGTCGACGTCGTCGAGGAGCTCGAGGACGTAGTCATCGCCGCTGGACGGGTCCTCGTCGGAGGGCTCGGTCGAGGGCGAGCCGACCAGGCGCACGGCCATGTTCGGGGCGTGGTAGATGCGCATGCCGTCGACCCAGAGGGACGCGTCGGCGATGGCGACGACGGCGCCGTCCTCGCGACGCACCTCGATGAGCTCGGCGCTGGCGGTGATGAGCTTGTTGTGTGGGAGGACCTGGCCGCGGTAGCGCCACGTGAGCGGGTCGCCCAGTGAGATCGCCTCGAAGCAGGTGTCGGAGAGGCCCTCGCCGAGGCCACCGAGGAGCATGGCGGACTGGACGACCTGGAGGAGCGCCTCGATGCCCAGCGAGCCGGGCTGGACGGGGTCCTGGTAGAAGTGGGCCTTGAAGAACCACTCGGAGGGGACGACGTCCTTGTTGGCGCGGACGCGGCCGAGGCCGGCCTCGCCGGCGCCGGGCCACCAGCCGGTGACGCGGTCGAGCATGAGGAGCTTGCCGTCGGCGAGGCTGGCGCCCGGTCCGAACAGCACACCCTCACGGCTGGAGAGGTCGATGGCGGCGTCGAGCGCGCCGAGGTCCTCACCGAGCGCCCAGGACGAGAGAGAGTCCTCTGCGCCGAGGCCGGCCTGCGCGGCGAGCGAGGAGGGCGGGAAGAAGCCGAAGACGGTGTCCATCTCGTAGACGAGGGCGTCGCCCTGGTCGGGCGCGGTCATGCGGACGTCGAAGGCGACGATGATGTTGCCGCCGGCGCGCGCGACGGTCTTGAGGTTGACGTGACTGCGCAGGCGGCCGATGTCGGGGGTGACGTCGATGAACTGCGAGCCGGTGCCGTCGAGGTTACGGAAGAAGAGGTCCGTCTCCTTGGAGAGCGCGCAGCCCGCGTAGCTCGCGAGCCAGCCGCAGGGCTGGAGGCCGACCTCCATGAGCACGGCCAGCGGCATGACGGTGGCGGCGTTGTCGTCGAAGTACCAGGCGTCGGAGGGGACGACGTAGTCGACCTCGACGTCGACGCCGGCCTTCATCGAGTTCATGGGCTGCGAGACCGAGCGCACGCGGGTCATGAAGTGGTAGGGGGGCCCCGGGAGACGCGCGACGCGGCGGTGCGTGTCGAAGACGTCGTAGAGCGGGCCGAAGGCCTCGGAGGGGCGCCCGAGGGCGCACGAGAGGAGCGACTCGTGGTCGAAGGCGAAGTCACCGTGCATGGCGATGGGCTCGCCGGGCATGTCGATGATCTCCTCGACCTGGGCGCGGTCCATGGGCCAACCGGGCGCGAGCTGGAGGCCCATGTTCTCGCAGAGGAAGGCGCCGAGTCCGTCGACGGTGCAGAGCAGGTCGGCGTAGAGCGTGGGGTAGGGACCCTCGTGGACCTCGCGGACGAAGACCTCGTAGATGACCTCTCTGGCCTCGGGGCGGACCTGGCCGCGGCAGCGGAGCTTGTAGGAGACCTCGGGGACGGGCTCGAAGACCCAGCCGTCGTTGGCGAGCGTGTAGCCCATGGCGGTCAGGTAGAACGCCATGGTCTGGACCTGTCTCTTATACACATCTCCGAGCCCACGAGACAGGCAGAAATCTCG
>CAJXPN010000752.1 GCA_913058025.1 uncultured Myxococcales bacterium
GGCTCGGAGATGTGTATAAGAGACAGGCCTCGACGAGGTCGAGAGCCTCGCGAAGGAGATCCTCGGGATGCAGCTCATCACGCACCAGACTGGCCCGGAGGGTCAGAAGGTGCGTCGCCTCTACATCGAGTCGGGCGCAGACATCGACAAGGAGCTCTACCTGGGCTTCGTCGTCGATCGCGAGACCGGCGGCGTGGTGGTGATGGCGTCGACCGAGGGTGGCATGGACATCGAGGAGGTCGCAGACAAGACCCCCGAGCTCATCCACAAGGTCGCCGTGGACCCGCTCACTGGCCTGGCCGGCTTCCAGACCCGTCAGCTCGCGTTCGCGCTCGGGCTCGAGGGCAAGGCCGTCCGCTCGTTCGGCAAGCTCGTGACCGCCGTGTACACGGCGTTCGTCGAGAAGGACATGTCACTGTGTGAGATCAACCCGCTCGTCCTCACGGGCGCCGGCACGATCGTCGCGCTCGATGGCAAGATGAACTTCGACGACAACGCGTTGTACCGTCAGAAGGACATCGAGGCGCTGCGCGACTCCGCCGAGGAGGACGCGATCGAGCTCGAGGCGAAGGACGCGGGCCTGAGCTACGTCAACCTCGACGGCAACATCGGCTGCATGGTCAACGGCGCCGGGCTCGCGATGGCGACGATGGACATCATCAAGCACTACGGCGCGGAGCCGGCGAACTTCCTCGACGTGGGTGGCGGAGCCACCGCGGAGACGGTGACCAAGGCGTTCAAGCTGATCACTGCCGATTCGCGCGTCGAAGGCATCTTCATCAACATCTTCGGCGGCATCATGAAGTGTGACGTCATCGCCGCGGGTGTGATCGCGGCGGTCAAGGAGGTCGGCCTCAAGGTGCCTCTCGTGGTTCGCCTCGAGGGCACGAACGTCAAGGAGGGCAAGCGCATCCTCTCCGAGAGCGACCTGGCGATCATCGCCGCGGACTCGATGGCGGACGGTGCCGAGAAGATCATCGCGGCGATCGGCAAGGCCTGAGCCTGCCGCGTTCGCGATCACCTTCAAGATGTAAAGACATGACGCGGTCCAGACCCCCGATGGGGCGACGCGCGTCGACAGGAGATAAAGATGAGCATTCTCGTCAACGAAGATACGAAGGTCCTCGTCCAGGGGATCACCGGGAGCGTGGGCGCGTTCCACTCCCTTCAGATGATCGAGTACGGCACCAAGATCGTGGGCGGCGTGACGCCTGGTAAGGGAGGCCTCTCCGTCCACGACAGGCCCGTGTTCAACACGATCCGCGAGGGCATCGAGGCGACAGGCGCGAACGCCACGGTCGTGTACGTGCCGCCGCCCTTCGCCGCCGACGCGATCCTCGAAGCGGCCGAGGCCGGCATCGAGCTCATCGTGGCGATCACGGAGGGCATCCCCGTCATGGACATGATCAAGGTCAGGCGTTACCTCGAGACGAGCAAGTCGCGTCTCATCGGCCCGAACTGCCCCGGCGTCATCAGCCCGGGCAAGTGCAAGATCGGCATCATGCCGGGTCACATCCACAAGGAGGGCGCGGTCGGCGTCGTCTCGAAGTCGGGTACCCTGACGTACGAGGCGGTCGGCCAGCTCTCGGCGCTCGGCCTGGGTCAGTCGACCTGCGTGGGCATCGGCGGCGACCCGATCAACGGCACGAACTTCATCGACGTGCTCGAGATGTTCCAGGCCGACGATCAGACGGAAGCCGTCATCATGATCGGCGAGATCGGTGGCACGGCAGAGGAGGAGGCCGCGGCGTGGATCGCCGAGAACTTCACCAAGCCGATCATCGGCTTCGTCGCGGGGCGCACGGCGCCTCCTGGCAAGCGCATGGGCCACGCCGGCGCGATCATCTCCGGTGGCAAGGGTACCGCGGACGAGAAGATCAAGGCGATGCAGGCCGCTGGCATGCTCGTCGCTCCGACGCCTGCCGAGCTTGGCACGACGCTCAAGAAGGCCTACAAGGGCTGACTTCGAGCACACTGTGAGCCAGCCGTGCTGCGGCTGGCTCGTTTTGTTTCGAGTGATACTCAAGAGAATCTACTTTACGTTTTCAACACGATCCAAAGGACAGAGAACATGGGAATCGAGCGTACCTTCAGCATCATCAAGCCGGACGGCGTCGAGCGTAACCTCGTGGGCAAGATCATCGGCCGCTTCGAGGAGGAGGGCCTTCGCCCCGTCGCGATCCGCCGTCAGCACCTGTCGCAGGCCGAGGCCGAGGGCTTCTACGCCGTGCACTCCGAGCGTCCGTTCTTCGGAGAGCTCGTGGAGTTCATGACGCGTAGCCCCGTGGTCCTGATGGCGCTCGAGGGCGAGAACGCCGTCGCGCGCAACCGCGAGATCATGGGCGCCACGAACCCGTCGGAGGCCGCAGACAACACGCTCCGCAAGCTCTACGCCGAGTCGATCGGTGAGAACACGGTGCACGGGTCGGATTCGGCGGAGAACGCCGCGATCGAGATCGCGTACTTCTTCCCCGCGTCGACGGTGGGCTGAAGCGAGGTCGAGGGGTCGATGTGATCCCTCGCAACCTCTTGCATGCGCGTCTGTTTTCGATTAGACAGACCGCGCGCCAGGGCGCCCCTCTCGGCATGAGCCGAGGGGGGCGAGCTGTTTTTGAGGTGTCTTCGAGCAGAGGACGCGACGTGGAGAGGATGAGATGGCTGAGGCAGTGATAGTCGAGGGAACCGAACATAGCGCGCGCGTGAAGGCCGCGATCGCATGGATCCAGGGGGCGAAGGGCCTCGAGGAGGCGCCGCCGGAGGCGGAGCGGCTCGAGTTGCTCGGGTTCACGCTCAAGGAGCTCAGGGCGTTGGTGACCGAGGGCTACGGCGAGAAGAAGTTTCGCGCCGACCAGCTCTTCGGGTGGCTCTACACGCACCTCGCCGACGACATCGACGACATGTCGAACCTGTCGAAGGGCTGGCGCGCGATGCTCAAGAAGACGGCGACGACGTCCGTGCTCGAGCACTACGGCACGCACGAGTCGTCGGACGGGACGGTCAAGCTCCAGTTCAGGTGCCGTGATGGCGCCGTGGTCGAGACGGTGTTCATCCCGTCCGAGGGGCGAAACACGCTGTGTATCTCGAGCCAGGTCGGCTGCGCGATGGGCTGCACGTTCTGCTGGACGGCTAAGATGGGCCTACACCGTCACCTGACCGCAGCCGAGATCGTGGAGCAGGTCGTGGCGGCGCGCCGAATGATGGGCGACGTGAACGGCCACATCGGCAACATCGTGTTCATGGGGATGGGCGAGCCGCTGCACAACTACGACAACGTCGTGGCGTCCATCAAGGTGCTGACGCACCAGAACGGGCTGGATTTCTCCAGGCGCAAGGTCACCGTGTCGACGTCTGGGCTCGTGCCTCAGATCTCGAGGCTCGGGGTCG
>CAJXPN010000753.1 GCA_913058025.1 uncultured Myxococcales bacterium
TCGTCGGCAGCGTCAGATGTGTATAAGAGACAGAGTCACGCCCGGTCTGGAAGCCGATGCACCTCCAGCCGATGTTCGAGGGCGCGGCCCGCGTCGGCGGCGAGGTCGATGAGGAGATCTTCGCCGACGGGTTGTGCCTGCCGTCGGGTTCTGGGATGACACCCGCGCAGCAAGATCGCGTCATCGACGCGATCCGAGACGCACACATCAAGCCATGACAGGAGCCCCCATGAAACACCTCGTGTTCGGCGCCCGAGGGCAGCTCGGCGGTAGACTCACCCTGGAGCTCGAGGCGCGCGGCGCCGAGGTCGTCGCGCTCGGGCGCGCCGACGTCGACGTCACCGACGCCGCGGCCGTGCGCGACGCGCTCGCCGCGCACGCTCCCGACGTCGTCTTCAACGGCGCGGCCTACAACGCCGTCGACCTCGCCGAGGCCGAGCCCGACGCGGCCATGCGCCTCAACGCCTACGCCCCCGGCGTGCTCGCCGCCGCGAGCCGTGAGGCGGGCGCCGTCTTCGTGCACTACTCGACCGACTACGTCTTCGGCGACGGCCACGCCGCGCCCATCGACGAGTCCCACGCGCCCACGCCCATGTCGGTCTACGGCCGCAGCAAGCTGTTGGGAGAGCGCGTCGCGCTCGCGAACAACCCCCGCACGTTCGTGGTGAGGTGCTGCGGCCTCTACTCCGCGCGTCGGCGCAACTTCGTGCGCACGATGATCCACCACGGCCTCAAGGGCACCCCGCTGCGCGTGGTCTCGGACCAGCACGTCAGCCCGACCTGGGTCGCCCCGCTCGCCAGGACCTCGCTCGAGCTCTGCCGCACCGGCCTCTTCGGCACCTACCACGCCGTCGCCCACGGCGAGTGCTCCTGGCACGAGTACGCCAGCGCCATCTTCGAGCTCACCGGCATCGAGGCCGACCTCACACCCGTGCTCCAGGCCGACTGGGGCGCCGCCGCCCCGCGGCCCAGCTACTCCTCGCTCGACAACATGATGCTCCGCCAGCTCGGCCTCGACGACCTCTCCCACTGGCGCGACGACCTCGCCACCTTCCTGGCCGAGCACGGCGAAGCGATCGTCTCGCAGGAGCGGGCCGCGATCGGTGAGCTTTGATCGAGTTGCCCGTTTTGGCTCGAAGGCCTGTGCCAGGTCGCCTCGGGCGCGTAGCCGATGAGCTTCGCTGCCAGGGGCGTGCCGGCCAGTGGGCCGCGCAGGAGCGCGACGCTACCAGTCAGGCCGGCTGCGCCGCCCGCGTCGGGTCGGCGCAGCCCGAGTGAGCCCTCACTTGGGGGCGAGCCAGGACTTGAGCTTGGCCGTGTAGGCGGCCTTGTCGGTACGGAAGTTGTCCTTCCTGTCCGGGTTCTCGACCACGTAGACGCCCTTCACGAGCTTCTTCTGGAGGTTCTTCAGTTTGACCATGTCGGCCTTCTTCATGACCTTGTCGTTGCTTCCCACGATCAGCCCGACGGCCTCGAGGTGCTTCCCGGGGCCGTTGGCGAGTGCAGTCTCCGGCTCGTATCTCCTTTCGTATCCCGCGAAGGGCACCTCCATCGGCTCGTCCCAGCTCGAGAAGCGCTCCTCGAGGTCCTCCATGGAGAGGAACGGTGTGTCGGCGACGATCGCCCGCGTCTCGACTCTGCCGAAGCCCACGCCGAGCGCGAGCCCGCCGCCGATCCCCCAGCCGTAGAGGCTGAACCTGTTTGAGTGCGTCTTCCTCACGTGGTCGATCATCGACGCCATGTCATCCTGGAAGTGGGGATAGACGTACATGTTGTTGTCGATCTCGAACTCGCTGCTCTCCCCATACCCGCGATAGTCGAACATCACGACGTTGAACGTGTCGCTCAGCGCCACGGCTCGGTCCAGGTGGTCGCCCATGTTGCCTTCGCCGTTGTGCGCGATGAGCACGACGTTCGTGGTCTTCTTCTTCGACGCGATGTGCCAGACCTTCAGCGTCGCTGCGCCGTCGTTCGTTTTGACTTCCTTCTGCTCGAACTTCAGGTTGAACTTGTCGGGCTTCTGCTTGTAGGTCCGGCTCGGGTTGAGCGCGAACGCCGTCGACGAGCAGAAGAGGATCATCAACAGCACTGCGAACGATGACTTCGAGATCATACAGGGGCTCCTTTGATGGGTTTGTCCTGAAATCTAGAGCCTTTAGCGGCGCCTGAATACTCGAATCGACTCACCGCCTCGCTCCGCGAAGTGCACGATGGGCGAGGCCCGCCGCTCACGCCTTCGACTTGAACCAATCCACCGTCCGCTGGAGCCCCTCCCGCGAGGTCACCTTGGGCGCGTAGCCGATGAGCTTCGCCGCCAGAGACGTGTCGGCCAGTGAGTCGCGGACGTCGCCAGCGCGCGGCGGGCCGTGGATCGGCTCGAGGTCCACGCCGAGCGCGTCGGCGATGAGTTTGTGAAGCGTATTCAATGACATACGCTCGCCGCACGCGATGTTCATGATGTGGCCGGCGGCCGCCTCGGCGTTCGCGCACGCGGCGAGGTTGGCTCCCACGACGTTCTCGACGTAGGTGAAGTCGCGGGTCTGCTCGCCGTCGCCGTTGATGGTGGGGCGGTCGCCGCGCATCAGGATCTCGATGAACTTCGGGATCACCGCGGCGTACGGCCCGTTGGGGTCCTGGCGCGGGCCGAAGATGTTGAAGTAGCGGGTGCCCATCGAGGGCAGGCCGTAGAGTGAGGCGAAGACCTTGACGTACTGCTCGCAGGTGACCTTCGTGACCGCGTAGGGGGAGAGCGGGCGAGGCGGCATGTCGTCGGTCTTGGGGAGCACCTCGGTGTCGCCGAAGTAGGACGAGGAGGCCGCGAACACGAAGCCCGAGACCTCCGCGTCGCGCGCCGCCACGAGCATGTTCAGCGTGCCGGTCGTGTTGACCTCGTGGCTCGTGATCGGGTCGGCCACCGAGCGCGGCACCGAGCCGAGCGCGGCCTGATGGAGCACGTAGTCGCAGCCGGCGACCGCGCGCTTGCACGTCTCCAGGTCGCGGATGTCTCCGATGATGAGCTCGAGATCTCCCTCGAACCCGGCGAGGTTCGAGCGGTGGCCCGTCGACAGATCGTCGAGGCCGACGACCTCGTCTCCGCGCTCGAGCAGCGCCTCGGTGAGGTGGCTCCCGATGAATCCTGCGGCGCCCGTGACCAGATATTTCATGACGTCTCGATCCTGTATCGTGTCGATGTGAGGGGCTAGAGTGCGCCCTCCCGTTGTTCGTTCGGTGATGGCCGGTTTTTACCACAGCCGCGAGGACGTCGCGAGGTCTGGGTAGTGTCGCGAAGCCAGAGGTGCCGCGTGCGCGTGATGTTGAGTTGCCTGGGGAGCACGTCGGGAGCTGTCTCTTATACACATCTCCGAGCCCACGAGACAGGCAG
>CAJXPN010000754.1 GCA_913058025.1 uncultured Myxococcales bacterium
CGGCTCGCAACGGCGCGCGCCGCGCGCGGCGACCTCGAGCGGGATGCCCTGGGTGAGCGCGAGCGCGGCGGCGGCCATGACGTTGCGCGCGTTGTGCGGCCCCGCGAGCGCGAGCGCGTTCAGGTCGTCGAGCCAGACGCCGTGATCCTCGCCGAGGTGGATCGCGCGGAGCGTGTCGCCGTCGCGCCAGATCCAGTCGGTCGCCCCAGGGGAGGGCGGGCGCTCGGAGAACCAGAGGATGCGGCCTGGGAGCTCGGGCGCCCAGGACGCGATCCTGTCGTCCTCGGCCCAGAGCACGGACCAGTCGTCGGCGCGTGCGTTCTTGAAGATGTCGCGCTTGGCCCGGGCGTAGTCGTCGAAGGAGCCGTCGAAGTAGTCGAGGTGGTCGCCCGCGACGTTGGTGACGGCGGCTGCGGCCGCGCGCCACGTGCGCGTGGACCAGAGCTGGAAGGCGCTGACCTCGGCGACGATCAGGCCGTCGGCGGGGACGGACTCGACGACCTCGCACAGCGGGGTGCCGATGTTGCCCGCGACGACGTGGGCGCGCCCGGACTCGGCGACGATCGCGCCGAGCAGGGTGGTCGTGGTGGTCTTGCCGTCGGTGCCGGTGATTGCAAGGTGCGGGGCAGCGGCCGCCTCGTACGCGAGCTCGATCTCGGGGATGACGGTCGCGCCTGCGGCGCGCGCGCGGGCGAAGACCTCGAGCGAGGGCTTGAGCCCAGGAGACACCACGATGACCTGCGCGCCCTCGATGGCGTTCTGCCCGCCGCGGACCTCGACGTCGGGGTGGAGCGTGGCGCGCACGTCACCGAGCGCGTCGAGGTCGCGCGAGTCGCTTGCGAGGACGCGGTGGCCGCGCCTGGCGAGCAGGTTCGCCGCGGCGACGCCGCTGCGACCCAGCCCCCAGACGGCCCACCGGGTGGTCACGTCGAGGAGGCGGTCGGTCACGGGTTCTCCTCCGTGAGGGCGTCGCGGGGTCCGCCTGCCTCGGCGCCGATGTGGGGCGCGTCGTCGGTGGCGCCGGCGCGCTGGGCCATCTGGGCGGTGAACGCGTCGGCCATCTGGAAGAAGTCGTCGCCTCCGAAGAAGATGACCTTGTCGCCTGCGCGGGCCTTGGTGAGCAGGTAGTCGTTGATGTCGGTCTGGTCGGGGATGAACGTGACGTCGAGCCCGTTCGCCTTGATCTTGTCGACCACGTACTGGGTGTCGATCCCGGGGATGGGGTCCTCGTTGGCCGCGTACATCGTGGTGATGATGACCTCGTCGGAGCCCGCGAACGCGGCGCCGTACTCGTCGGCGAGGTACTTGATGAGGGTGTAGCGGTAGGGCTTGAAGATCGAGATGATGCGGCCGTCGACGAGGTCGCGGGCGGACTCGAGGACCTTGCGCATGCAGGTCGGGTGGGAGTTGTAGTCCTTGACGACGGTGACGCCGCCGCCAT
Organism: uncultured Myxococcales bacterium; assembly: GCA_913058025.1. Taxonomy (GTDB): domain Bacteria; phylum Myxococcota_A; class Bradymonadia; order Bradymonadales; family Bradymonadaceae; genus CAJXPN01. Next base: position 1,442 of record CAJXPN010000754.1, read on the forward strand.
GCTCGATGGTGAAGCGGTTCTCCAGGCCCTCGTAGGTGCGCATCGCCTCGGCGATCGCCTCGACGGGGACGCCGATGCGGTGCGCGACGGCGGCGGCGCCGATGGCGTTGACGACGTTGTAGCGGCCAGGGAGGTCGAGCGTGAGCTCGGCGAGGAGCTCGTCGCGTCGCAGCGCGTTGAAGCGCAGCGGGAGCTGCCCGCGGCCCACGAGCTCGGCGTGGTACTCGGTCTTGTGCTCCATCCCGTAGCCGGTGGGTCGCGTGGGAAGGTCGGCGACGAGGCGGCGGTTGCCCTCGCAGTCGAGGTTGACGAACGCCTCCTTGAGCCTGGGGTTCTCGGTGAGGAATCTGCGCATGTTGCCGATGATGTCGTCGAGGTCGGCGTAGTAGTTGAGGTGGTCGAGCTCGAGGAAGTTGCACACCGCGTAGTCGAGCTCGAAGTTGTGGTGCGTGCCGTCGGACTCGTCGACCTCGACGACCATCCACTCCCCGCCCGAGTCGCGGGCGTTGATGCCGAAGTTGTTCAGGCGCCCGCCGATGACGAAGCCAGGCTCCCACCCCGCGCACTCGAGGATCCAGGTGATCATCGAGGAGACGGTGCCCTTGCCGTGGGTGCCGGTGACGCCGATCGTCTTGTAGCCGGAGAGCAGGGCGTTGAGGACCTCGGAGCGGTGGACGACCTCGACGCCGCGCTCGCGCGCGGCGACGAGCTCGACGTTGTGGTCGGGGATGGCCGTCGAGCGCACGACGAGCGTGACGCCGTCGATGTTGGCCGGGTCGTGGCCGATCTGGACGCGCATGCCCAGCTCGACCATCTCGTCGGTCAGCGCGCTCTGGCGCACGTCCGAGCCCGAGACCTCGAAGCCTCTGGCGTGGAGTATCCTCGCCACGGCGCTCACGCCGATCCCCCCGATCCCGAGCATGTGCACGCGCGTCCCTGGCTCCAACATTCTCGACCTCCGTGTCTCGACGTCTGGGCGGTTGGCCACGCGACGTCTTCGTGATTTGAGCGTCCTCGATCTTCGGGGACGCTATACCACAGCGCGCGCGCGGCTGGCACCCGTGGGGGTGGTCCGTGTGCGTCCCGGCGTGGAGCGTGGAGCGGTGCGGTTTGCCCCCCTCTCGAACGCGCCCGCGCGAACCTCCCCGCAAGAACAGCCACCGTGTCCGGAGCCCCTCGCCGCAGGCGGGGGGCGCCAAAGGCCGAAGGCCTGGCGGAGGGTGGCACTGCACCGAAGCACGCGTAACTCCCCGCGCCGCCTCGTTTTTTGGCCTAAGTGTTCGTTTTTGCTCGTCTTTCGGTCTTCACGGGTGATGCGTGGTGGTGTGGAAACCGCGATGACGTGACGCTATAGTGTGACGTGAGTGAGCCCGAAGGCATCTGTGAGGTGTCCAGGTCGTCTTTTCATCGAGGAGCGAGAGCATGAGTCCTGTGTGGTCGAGTTGGTTGGTGCGTGCGGTGTGCGCGGGAGCGCTCGCTGTGGCGTGCGTGGGGTGCGACGAAGACACTGGAGGAGGCGAGGCGCCCGTTCGAGACGCTGGCGGTGACGGCGGCGGGGGCGTCGACGGCGGCGGCGGCGACTGCGTCGATCGCGATGAGGACGGCGTGGGCGTGGGGGAGACCTGCCCGGGGGAGCAGGACTGCGACGACCGCGACGACGCGAGGTACCCGGGCGCCGAAGAGGTGTGCGCCGACCGCAAGGACAACGACTGTGACGGCGTCGTCGACGAGACCTGCGCGTGCCGCACCGGTGAGCTTCGCCGGTGCTCGAGCCACGTCGCGGACCCCTCGACGCTCGCCGGCGGCGAGATCCGCTGCAAGGCCGGCGTCCAGCGCTGCGAGGCGGGCGCCTGGTCGGAGACCTGCGAGGGCGAGATCGGCCCCGAGGAGGAGTCCTGCAACCTGATCGACGACGACTGCGACGGTGAGGTCGACGAGGG
>CAJXPN010000755.1 GCA_913058025.1 uncultured Myxococcales bacterium
ATCTACACAGAGTAGATCGTCGGCAGCGTCAGATGTGTATAAGAGACAGGCGCGAAGGCGACGACCTCGAGCGAGACCTCGCCGCGGTCGCCTCGCCAGAGCACGGCCGGCGCGCCGAAGCTCTGCGTGAGCCACTCCTGCTCGAAGACCACGCGAGCGCCGTCGATCTCGAGGTACATCGACACGTCGCCGAAGTAGCCCCCGCGGCGCTGGTAGGTCGGCCCGACGATGCTGTGGAGCGTGTTGCGGGGGTCGTGGATGCCCACGAGCGCGGCGACGTGCCCCGAGCCCACGCCGAGCGCGCCGCGCGCGCCGATGGCGAACTGGTCGAGGGCCTCGCGCTCGAGCCCCTCCGCGCGGCCGACCCACGCGCTCACGTCGACGCCCACGCGAGGGTGCCGTGACCAGAACGCGCCCTCGCGAGTCGGGAACGACGGCTGCGGCCAGGCCCAGCCGTCGAGCGGGTACGCCTCGGGCGTCGAAGCGTCCGGCGCGTCCGAGGTGTCTGAGCCGTCCGAGGCCGCGTCTCGAGTCACCAGGGCGTCCGACCGGTCCGGCGCGGCGTCGGTCGACCCGCCCGCGTCCAGCGCGGGCGGCTGGGTTTCGGGTGAGGGGCACCCGAGCGTGGCGATCGCGAGTGTGCAGGGGATGAATCGTCGCATGGTCTGCTCCTGTCGTCGTGGACACAGTGTGCACCGAAGCGGGAGGGGACGCACGCTTGACGCAGGAGAGCGAGTTCGACAAGGGTTCACGTCGAGATCACGCGAGCGCGTGGTCCGAAATGTCTCGGCGGCGCGACTGTTCACAAGGGGGCAGAGAGAGCGCGCCGCCCCCAAAGAGATAGAGGAGAGGAGAAGAAGATGCTGACCGCGATGCACTTCATGGAGGCCATGCTGCCGCTGCTGTATGCGGCGACGCTGGCCGTGTACGTGCGACACTTCGTGGTGGCCGACGAGTCCGACGAGGGGTTCGGCGGCTCGACGATGCTCGCGATCACGCTCTTGCTCCACGCGAGCTACTTCGCGATGCGCGGCGCGTCGTTCTCGGCGTTCCCGTTGGCGTCGAAGGCGGAGTTCGTGTCGCTGCTCGCGCTCTCGATCGCGTCGGTGTACGCCGTGATCGAGCGCGGCGCCAAGGACGCGCACACCGGGGCGTTCTTCCTCGGGATCACGACGCCCTTCCAGATCCTGGCGTCCGTGTGGATGGAGGATCCGGACAAGCAGAAGATGCTGCTCGAGCACCCGTCGCTCCAGGACCCCATCTACGGGGTCCACGTCGCCGCGCTCGTGCTCGCGTTCGCCTCTCTGACCGTCGGCGCGGTCTACGCGCTGATGTACCTGACGCTCTCACGCCAGCTGAAGTCGAGAGAGCTCGGCCTCGTGTTCAAGCGGCTTCCCGCGTTGCGCACCCTCGAGGGTATGAGCAAGCGCGCCACGCTCGCCGGGATCGCGCTGTTCGGGCTCGGGCTCATCCTCGGGCACGTCGTCGCCGCAGCGCTCGGCCTGCACGTGAACATGCTCGATCCGAAGATCGTCCTGATGGATCTGGCCTGGTTGGCGTACGTGCTCGGAGCGATCGCGGTTCGCGTTCGAGGCGTCAGCGGTCGACGCGCCGGTCAGCTCGCGGTCGGCGGGTTCGTGTCGTTGATGGTCATCATCGCGGCGTCGAACCTCGCGCTCAGCTCGTTTCACGTGTTCGAATGAGAGCCATGTCAGCGCCAAAGAAAGACATCGCGCTGTTCTCGTACAGCCACCACAACACGACCGTCGAGGAGCGCGATCGCATCGCGTTCTCGGCCGACGAGATCGTGCGCTCGATCCCCGTGTTCTCCGACGCCTTCGGCGGAGAGGCGGGGATCCTGTCGACGTGCAACCGCACCGAGTTCTACGTCGTGGGGGACGCGCCCAGGCTGAGCTGGGAGACGCTCGGGCCGTTGGTCGAGCGCGTCCGCGGCGACGGAATCAGGAGCCTCCCTCAGCCCGACTTCAAGCGATCTCGAGACGCCGCGCGCCACCTCTTCAGGGTCGCCTCGTCGCTGGAGTCGATGGCGCTGGGAGAGGACCAAATCCTCGCGCAGGTCAAGGACGCCCACGAGCTCCTGTTGAGCGCGCCCACGAAGGTGCAGACGCTCGACGAGCTCTTCCAGCGCGCGATCCACGTGGGCAAGCGCGTGCGGCGAGACACCTCGTTGTGTCGGGGCGGCGTGTCGATCTCGTCGTCGTCGGTCGAGCTCGCGCGTAAGATCTTCGGCGACCTCAATGGGTGCCACGTGCTGCTCGTGGGCGCGGGCGAGACCGCCGCGAGCGCGGCCGTCCACTTCCAGACCGCGGGCGTCGACGGCTTCACCGTGGCGAACCGCTCGGCCGAGCGAGGCCAGGAGATGGCGACCCGGCTCAGAGGGGACTACGTGCCGCTCGATCGGCTCGACGAGGCGTTCGCCAAGGCGGACGTCGCCGTGTTCGCCACGGGCTCCAAGCAGCACCTCGTGGAGGCCGCGCCCTTCAAGAAGGTGATGCGCCAGCGCCGCCACCGACAGCTCTTCGTGATCGACATCTCGAACCCGCGCAACGTCGACCCCAAGCTCGGAGACATCGACGGCGTCTACCTGTTCAACATCGACGACCTCGAGCAGGTCATCGCCGAGAACAAGCGCGGTCGCGCCGCCGAGATCCCCAACGTCGAGCGGATCATCGAGGAGGGCCTGGGCGACTGGGACCTGTGGATCCAGACGAACCGCGTCCGCCCCACGATCGGCGCGCTGCACCGCTACTTCCAGGGCATACGCGAGCAGGAGCTCGAGCGGATGCTCTCCGAGTTCTCCAGCGACGCCGACCGCGAGCTCGCGCAGCGGCTCACGAACCAGCTCGTCAAGAAGCTGCTCCACTACCCCATCGCGCACCTGCGCGACGGCGCCGAGCAGCGGACCGTCCGCAGCGAGGACATCGACCTGATCACGGAGCTGTTCAAGCTCGACGATTGAGCCTCTGTGGGGACGAGGTGCGAGGTGCGGGGGCTCTCTTTGGTGCGTTCGAGATGGCGTCGAGTGTGATGCGGGGCGGTTTGGGAGCGTTCGGGCGTGGCGGAGCGTTTGTATCGGGGCTGCTTTGGGAGCGTCCGTGTGAGGCGGAGAGTGTGTATCGGGGCAGAGGCCCCCGCCGCCAACCCTTCGGGTCTTGGCGCCCCCCGCGCTGCGCGCGGAGGGCTCCGGACATCTGGGCTGTTCTTGCGGGGAGGTTCGCGTATCGTTGACGAGTGGTGGAGAAGGCGCGGCTGCCCTCCCCGCCGCCGCCCTTCGGGCTTGGCGTTCCCCGCTGGGGAACTGGGTAACGTGCAGGGATCGTGGTTGGTGGTTCGCGTGGGAGTGTCTTTTGAGCCTTG
>CAJXPN010000756.1 GCA_913058025.1 uncultured Myxococcales bacterium
GCAGCGTCAGATGTGTATAAGAGACAGTGGGTGTGGTCACGGTCGCGTTCAACCAGGACGTTGGCCTGCCGCAGCTCGGCCAGGCCGTCGACGAGGCCCCGCTGACGTTCACGCCCGCGCTCGAGGGTAAGTTCCACTGGTGGGGACGTCGGACGCTCGCGTTCAGACCCACCCAGGAGCTCCCGCCCTCGACGACCTACGTCGCGCGCGTCCCGGCGGGGACGCGCTCGGCCTCGGGCGCCACGCTCGAGCGCGACTACGCGTTCTCGTTCAAGACACCAGGCCTGATCGTCAGCCAGACCTGGTTCGGCCCGAGCTACCAGCTCACGCCCGACTCCACGCTCCACGTCTCGTTCAACCTGGACGTCCCGCTCGCGCAGGTGCAATCGCACGTGCACCTCTTCGACGACCGCGGCCGCGAGTGGCCGCTCTCGATGGCGCCGCTGGAGACCGAGGCCGACGGCGTGAAGGTCGAGTCCAGGCGCTCCTTCGTGGGGACCCCGAAGAAGAAGCTCGAGCTCGGCCGCACCTACCAGTTCGTCGTGGACGCGGCGATGGCGCCCGCCGAGGGCGCGGAGCCGATGGGGCGCGAGCACCGCGTGAGCATGTCCGCGTTCAGTGACCTCGAGGTCACCTCGATCGCGTGTGGTTGGAGAGACGAGACGACCTGCCAGTCCTACGAGCGCATCCAGGTGTCGTTCTCGAACCCGGTCGACGCGAAGGCCGCGCTCGACTGCATCGAGATCTCGCCAGGCGGCAAGCCCGAGCTCTCCTACTCCGACTCCTCCGTGCTCTACCTCCGCCCGCGCTCGTTCGAGCCCGGGAAGTCCTACTCGGTGCGCGTCGCGGGCGCGTGTCAGGACACGCTGGGGACGAAGCTCTCCAACACGATGAGCAAGCGGATCAAGGTCGCCGACAAGCACCCGTACGTCGAGCTGCGCGCCGGGTTCAGCTCCATCGAGCCCGAGCGCGCCGGCGCGCCGAACCTGTTCCCTGTCTCGTACGTGAACACCGCGCCGATGAAGCTCCGGATGAAGCGCGTGAGCGCCGAGATGCTCCCCGAGCTGCTCGAGCCGCTTGCGAACTGGAGGCTCGAAGAGGTCGAACGCAAGCTCGAGGGGTCCTGGGACGTCGACACCACGATGAAGTTCCCCGCCAGGCGCAACGTCACCGGCCTCGCCGGGATCGACCTCACGCGCGCGCTCGGCAAGGCCGAGCCCGAGGGCTTCGTCTACGTCCAGCTCGATGGCGCCAAGAACGAGCGCCGCTGGGCGTTCGTCTCCGTGACCGACATCGGCCTGACCGTGAAGTCGAGCGCGACCTCGACCGGCGTCTGGGTCACTCGCCTGACCGACGCCACGCCGCGCGCCGGCGCCGAGGTCAAGTTCGTGAGCGAGAAGGGCGCGGTGCTCGCGACCTCCACGGCCGACGACACCGGCTGGGCGCAGGGCCCCGGTGTCCTGGGCTCCGATCCGGCCTCGGTCCCTCGCTACGTCATCGCGTCGGAGGGCAGCTCCTCGTCCTTCATCGACCTCCAGGACTACGACGTCCGGATGGCGCCCTACGACTTCAACCTCCCCTACGCCTGGGAGCCGGTCGCCGAGACGACCCTCGGCCGAGTCTTCACCGAGCGCGGCGTCTACCGCAGCGGTGAGACCGTCCACGCGAAGGGCACGCTTCGCGTGCGCCGAGACTCGGGCCTCTCGATGGTCGACGCCGATCGCGTCGGCGTGATCGTCTACGACGCCCGCGGAAACGTCGCGCTCAGCGACGAGGTCGAGCTCTCCGAGCTCGGCGGCTTCGACCTCGAGATCTCCGTCGATCAGAACGCCCCGCTGGGGTCCTGGAGGATCGAGGCCAGGCCCATCCAGCGCGACCCGAGCGCCGCGCCCGCGACCGTCAACGGCTACTTCCGCGTGGAGGCGTACCGCACGCCCCGCTTCGAGGTCGTCGTGAAGCCGTCCGAGGACGCCGCCACCGTCGGCGGCACCGCGCGCGCCACGATCGAGGGCCGCTACCTGTTCGGCGCGCCGATGCGCGGCGCCCGCGTCCGCTACGACGTCACCCGCACCCGCGGCGACTTCTCCGCGGCCAGGTTCGCCGGCTACACGTTCGGCTCTCCGGTGCCATGGTGGGAGCACCGCTACGACTCCTCCGAGTACCTCGTGAGCAAGATCGCCGAGCTCGACGGAGAGGGGCGCCTCGCCGTCGCCGTCGATGTCCCGGCCAGCGAAGCCTTCAAGGGCGCGCAGCGCCTGCGCATCGAGGCCGAGGTCACCGACGTCGACAGCCAGACGCTGGCGGGCTCTCGCTCGATCACGGTGCACCCGGCCGACCTCTACGTCGGCCTCGGCAACTTCGGCTGGCTCCATGAGGCCGGCGAGGCGTTCGACGTCCCCGTCGCCGCCGTGACCACGGCCGGTGACCCCGCGACCTCGACTCGCGTGAAGGTCGAGCTCAAGCGGCGCGCGTGGACGTACGCCCTCAAGGCGTCCGCCGGAGGAGGCTCGACCTGGGTCAGCGACTTCGAGGACACCGTCGTGGACACCTGCGACGTGACCTCGTCCGACAGCGGCATCGCCTCGTGTCCGTTCACCGCGAAGACCCCCGGCTCGTACATCGTGTCCGCGTCGGCCTCCGACGCGAAGGGTCGGAGCGTCCTCTCCACCCGCGACATCTACGTCTACGGCGGCGGCGGTGGCGCGTGGTGGGCGCGCAGCGACGACGATCAGATCCAGCTCATCCCCGACGCCCGCTCCTACGAGGTCGGGGACGTCGCGAAGATCATGATCCCGTCCCCCTTCTCTTCGGCCCGCGCGCTCGTCACGGTCGAGCGCCAGGGCCTCATCTCGCGTGAGGTCGTCGCCATCGAAGGCAACGCCCACACCCTCGAGATCCCCATCACCGAGCAGATGCTCCCGAACGCGTACCTCTCGGTCGCGCTGATCCGCGGCCGCGTGAAGGGGCCCGGCGCCAAGGCCGTCGACAAGGTCGATCCAGGAAAGCCCGCCTTCAAGCTGGGCTACCTGCCCCTCGACGTGGACTCGTCGACGAAGAAGCTCGTCGTCGGCGTCGCCCCGGAGCGCCAGACCTACCGCCCCGGCGAGCGCGTCGACGTCGCGCTCACGCTGGCGGACGCGACCGGCGCGCCGACCTCCGGCGAGATCACGTTCATGGCCGTCGACGAGGGCGTCCTCGGCCTGACCGGCTACGCGACCCCCGACCTCGGCGCGCTCTTCTACTCGAGCGAGCCGCTCGCGATGGTCACGCTGGACACGAGGCGCAACCTCGCGTCCAAGGTCGAGATCAAGAGCATGCTCGGCCGCAAGGGCTGTCTCTTATACACATCTGACGCTGCCGACGATCTACTCTGTGTAG
>CAJXPN010000757.1 GCA_913058025.1 uncultured Myxococcales bacterium
GCACGCCACCGCGAGCGGGTCGAGCACGAGCGTGAACGCGCGCGTCGAGGACTCGGAGTCGAAGGGCCTGGAGTCCTCCACGGCGCGCGCGATCTCGTCGAGGACCCGGCGCACGCGCGGGGCCAGCTTGATCGCCAGCGGCGTGGGGTCCATGCCGCCCGAGGTCTTGATGAGCAGGTCGTCGTCGAAGAGCTCGCGCAGGCGCCCGAGCGCGCGGCTCATGGCCGACTGGCTCAGCCCCACGCGCTTGCTCGCGCGCGTCACGTGACGCTCGGCGAGCAGGGCGTCGAGGTGGACGAGCAGGTTGAGGTCGATCTCGTGGAGGTCCATTTCGTGTGGCTCAGCCGCTCATCGCGCGTACGTAGAGCCACTGGGCGGCCTCTCGCTCGGCGCGTTCTTCGAGGATGAACTCGAGCCCGTAGGCGCGGCGGTCGAGGCTGGTGTCGACGCGGCACACGATCGCTCGGAGGTCGACCTTGATCCGCTGACGCGCTCCCACGAGCGTGACCGTGAGGTCGATGTGGTCCCCCTCGCGCAGAGTGGTCTCTGTGCGGAGCAGGCAACCGCCCGGGCTCAGGTTGAGGACCTGGCCGAAGCGCTCGCCGCCGTCGGCGGGGGTGAACGCCGCGATGGCGCGCACGGGGGCGCGGCGAATCCTCGCGTGGCGTCCCGCCTCGAACGTTGCCGATCCGGGGCTGCTCGCCCCGCTGCTCATCTGCTCGCTGCGCTCTGTGCGCAGCGTCGCGCTCTCATCGATCACGACACCTGACATGGCCGCCTCCTTGCGTGCTCGTCTCCCGCGCGCCGAATCCGTGGCCGCAGGGTGTACTCTCGACCCCAGATTACGGCGGGTCGAGGAGCTCGCAAGTTTTTTGGCTCAGCCCTCCTCGTGCTCCTCTTCCTTCACGTCCTGATCGCCCTTGTCGCCCTTGTCGCCCTTGTCGTCCTTGCCCTTCTTCTTCTTGGCGGCCTTGGCCTCCTCCTGGCGGGCGGTGACGTAGGCGGTCAGCTCGTCCTTGGAGAGCGAGAGCATGATCTGATCGGTGGCGGCCTTGATGTGCTCGACCTCGACGAGCACCAGGAGGCTCCCGAAGAATGGCATCTTCAGGCTGAGCTCCTTGCCCGCGGCCTTCTCGATCTTGATCTGAATGTCGGTCACCGACCACGTGTCCACGTCGATGTAGTAGTCGACGACCTCGCCGATGATGAACCCGTCGTCGTTGATGACGGTCTTGCCGATGACGTCCTTGCTCTTCTTGAGATCCATGTCTCGAACCTTCGCTGTGCGTTTTGGATGGTTGTGAAGGAGCAAACCATACACGCGAGCGCGCGCGCTGTCCTCACCCACACTGGACGCGCTCGGCGGCCCGCCGGTCACACGCTCTCGTCGGTGCCGCGCTCGTCCCTTTCGGGCGGTCCACAACCAAGTAGACGGTCTCTGTGTGGTGATGTAGGTGTGTGTGGTTTGCACGGCACCAGAACCTCGCTTGATCCGCGCCGCGCGGGCACGCGAGGCCGTATTCGATGATGGAGCGACTCGAGAGGAACGACCCGATGACGAAGGAAGAGGACAAGGAGATCGTGCTCGATCAGGAGATGTCCGCGAGTGAGGTCGCGCGCTCCAAGGGGGCGATGCTCAGGAAGAAGCTCGAGCAGGCCCTGAAGAACCGAGGCACGGTCAAGGCGAGCGCGCCCAGGTCACCTGGTGACGACCTCTTCTCGAGCAACGTGGGCGACCAGGACTCCGAGGGCATCACCCCCGACGAGATGAAGACACCGTTCCCCGAGCTCACGTCCTCGTACGAGTCGAAGATGAACTCGACGATGTTCGGGCTCCCTTCGCTCGGTGACAGCGAGGTCTCCGAGGCCGGGCTCGAGCAGCCCTCTCGCGTGGACACGAGGATGGTCGCCGCTGGAGACCTCCCCTCCGACTTGCTCCGAGTCGACGAGCCTTCGGACGAGTGGGAGCTCGAGCAGATCGAGCCCTTCGCCGACCGTGAGTTCGACGAGGCGTTCGAGCAGCCGACGGTCAACGCCGAGGCTGCGTACGCGATCAACGCGGTCCACGATCCTGGCGACTCGCTCCTCATGTCCAGCGGCAGCCACTCCGCGGGTCTCATGCTCGCCGAGTCCGAGTCCGAGTGGTCCATCGACGACATCGACTTGAACGGCGAGCTGCCCGGAGAGGCGCCCGAGCCGCCCCCGTTCGAGGTGGTGTTGCCGTCGCTCGGTCCTGCGCCCGCGGACGCTGAGATGGGCGGGCCTGGGGTCTACATCCACCGCAAGAGCGGGTCGGCCAAGCTCCGAGGCGGCTCCGGCCTCCACAAGCTCTCTCAGGCCGACGTCGACGAGCTCTTCACGTCGTCGGCGCCCGGCCTGCGCTCGCCTGCTGGCGCGCGGCCCATGCACCGCACCCCCGGCGCGCTCCGCATGAGCCCCGCTCAGATGGCCGCGAGCGTGGCCGGCGTGGCCGACGCGTCGGACGCCTCGGCGGACGGCACGCTCGAGTGCTCGTTCATGTTCTCTCGCGGCGGCGAGCCCGTCTCCTCGATCGCCGTCGACGACGGCTTCGTCACCGCGCTCATCCAGTTCGCGTTCGACTACGCCGCCCGAGAGCGCTGAGCCGACGCGTCGTCGAGCGCGATCTCCGCGGCGAGGGCATCCCGCAAGGGGGTGTGCGGGACGCGGCCCAGCGTGCGGGTCAGGAGGTCCTGGTTCATGAGGACCTCCTCGTTCCAGAGGTATCGCATCGAGACGATCTCGCGGGTGGGCGCGTGGACGAACCCGACGAGCCTGAGCAGCGGCCACGGGATGTTCGAGACCTTGCGCCTCGGGTCTCCGAGCGCGCCTCGGATGGCCTCGACGAGATCCTCTCGCGCGGCGACGTGACCCGCGAAGTGGAAGGTCGACCACGCGGGCAGCTCGCCCGAGCGTTCGAGAAGATCGGCGTGTGTGGCGACGAAGTCCGGCAGGTACGCCAGCGCGTGGCGCACGTTCGGGGGCGCGGGCATCGTGATCGCTCCCCCCGTGTGGGTCTTCGAGAGGATGTGCGACATCCACGAGGACGCGTGCCCGACGCCGAAGAAGTCGCCCCCACGCAGCAGGATGACGCGTGCGCCTCGCCCCGTGGCCTCTCGGAGTATCCCCTCGACCTCCACGCGCAGCTCACCCTTTCGCGTGGGAGGGTCGAGCGGGGCGTCCTCGGCGATCGCCTCGCCAGGCTGGTAGGCGTACACGTTGCCCGGGAACAGGACCACGGCGCCGATCTCGGCGGCCGCGTCCGCGACGGCGAGGGTCATCGCCGCGGCCTGGGACTCCCACAGGTGGTAGGGCGGGTTGAGCGCGTGGACTGTCTCTTATACACATCTCCGAGCC
>CAJXPN010000758.1 GCA_913058025.1 uncultured Myxococcales bacterium
CAGCGTCAGATGTGTATAAGAGACAGTCGCGGGGCCGCCCATCCCAATGGTGGAGGCTTCGGTTGCAATGATTACGTCACAGCAGGCCAGCAAGGCTGTGTTCCCGGCAAAGCAACGCCCATTGTTGATCCCAATCATCGGGACGAGGCCGGACAGTTGCGAAAACATAGTGAAGGTGGGCACGTCCCATGCGATCCACGATCCTTTGACGTCATCACCGGGCCGCCCGCCGCCACCTTCGGAGAAGACAATCATTGGCAAGCGCAGGTCCTTGGCCAGCGCGAACATGCGGTCCTTCTTATAGTGGCCATTCCAGCCCTGCGTTCCGGCCAGCACTGTGTAGTCATAGGCGACAACCATGGCGCGCGAAGCTTCGTCGCCAAACTTATCGCCATTGATCGCCGCTGTACCCGCCACGACGCCGTCGCCCGGTGAGATCGCCTCCACGACGAACCCCTCCCCGAGCTCCTTCACGCTCTGGTGGTGGACCGAGTTGATCCTCCCCTGCGTCGCCCCGTACAACCGCGCGAACAGGCCGCCCGGCGTCAGCTCGACCGCGTGCGCGTTCTCCGAGTAGCTCGGCGCGCGGTGGGGGAGGGCGCCGTCGATCTCGTCGGGGATGTCCTGGTGCAGCGTGCCGCCCCTCCAGACGTTGAGGATCTGGTGCCCTCTGCACACGCCGAGCACGGGCTTTCCGTGGGAGACGAACGCCTCGATCAACGCGAGCTCGTACGCGTCACGCTCCGGGTCCCCGCCCCACTCGGGGCGCCTGGGCTCCTCGCCGTAGCTCCGCGGGCAGACGTCGGCGCCGCCGTGGAGGATGAGCCCGTCGAACCGCTGGGCGAGCTCGCCGTGGGCCGCAGACGCAGGGTCTCGAGGCGGCATGATCGCGGCGGCGGCCGCGCCCAGGCTCATCGCCCAGTCCGACATCGAGCGCTCCACGAACAACAGCGCCCGACCGTTGAAGGTCGGGCGCTGCGGGTCCTCGTGGAGCAGGCATGGTGCGATGGCCAGCAACATCGAGAGGTCTCCTGGTCGAAGGTCCGTGTGGCTCAGTACGTGGGCAGCGACGTGTCGATCTCGTTGGCCCACGCGGTGATGCCGCCCTCGAGGTTGGTCAGTCGCGTGAAGCCCGCCTTGGACAGCGCCGCGGCCGCCTTCGCAGAGCGGCCGCCCATCTTGCAGTGGACCAGGATGTCACGGTCCTTGGGCAGCTCGCCCTGGATCTTTAGGATCTCGTCGTGCTTGTAGATCCTGTCCACGAAGTCGAGCTTCACGATCGAGGCCTCACCGTCGCCGCGCACGTCGAGGACGAACGGCTCCCAGCCCGCGTCGAGCTTGGCCTTGGCCTCGGTCACGCTGATGCGCTCGAAGCCCTCGTCGCCTACCGGCTCCTCCTCTCCCGCGCTGGGGATGCCGCAGAACTGCTGGTAGTCGATGAGCTCTGTGGGCGCCTCGACGCTCGGGTCCTTGCGCAGCTTGAGCTCGCGGAACTTCATGTTCAAGGCGTCGTAGAGCAACAGTCGGCCCGAGAGCGTCTCGCCCTTGCCCAGCAGGATCTTGATCGTCTCGGTCGCCTGGATGCACCCGATCACGCCCGGCAGGATACCCAACACTCCGCCCTCGGCGCAGCTCGGCACGAGGCCGGGGGGAGGGGGCTCCGGGTAGAGGTCACGGTACTGGGGGCCGCCCTGGTAGTTGAACACGCTTGCCTGACCCTCGAACTTGAAGATCGAGCCGTACACGTTCGGCTTCCCGAGGATCACGCACGCGTCGTTGACGAGGTAGCGCGTGGGGAAGTTGTCCGTCCCGTCCACGACCACGTCGTAGGGCTCGATGATGCGCAGCGCGTTCTCGACGCTCAGCGGCTCCTCGTAGATGTCGAGCTCGACGTACGGGTTGATGTCCTTGATCCGCGCGGCCGCCGAGACGACCTTGGCCACGCCGACCTGGGAGGTCCCGTGGATGATCTGGCGCTGGAGGTTCGACTCGTCGACGACGTCGAAGTCGACCAGGCCGATCCGGCCCACGCCAGCGGCGGCGAGGTAGAGCAGCAGCGGCGAGCCGAGCCCGCCCGTGCCGATACACAGCACCTTGCTCCCCTTGAGCTTGCGCTGCCCCTCCATCCCTACGTCTTCCAGGATCAGATGGCGCGAGTAGCGCGCGATCTCTTCCTTGCTCAGCTCCGGCTCGCTCATGCGATTCACTCCCGTGGGGTGCCTCCTGGCGACGCGCTGCGTCTTCCGGAGGGTTTAATTCCTACGTGGATAGTAGGTTTTCTCCACCACGCATAGCAACAGCGCGGTGGAGCACAGTGCCGAGCAACGTAGGAACGACTCGCCATGGGGTCAAGAGATCAGGATCGCGAGCCCCTCTCGCGCGAACGCGGCGCGCGCCACGGCGAGCGCTGCGTCGCGGCGTCGCGTCTTCGACAGCGTGGCGTTCTGTGGGTCGCCGGCGCCCCAGTCCGGGTCGTCGAAGAGCGCCTCGGGCGCGAGCCACGTCGGCGCCAGGCCGCCCGAGCGCCCCGCCGAGGACGACCTCGCGAGCCCGGCGCGCGCCGCGGCGTCGCGCAGCGCCTTCACCCTCGCCATCGCCTCGCGAGGCCCGGCGTCCTCCGTGATCAACACGGGCACGCACAGCGGCCAGTTCGTCTTCGTCTCCCCCTCGGTCACCGTCACCACGCCGCGCCACAGCAGGTCCGCGACCACCGGCTCGTCCCACGCTGGGGGGGGCTCGAGCCGCTCGACCAGCACGTACATGTCCGCGCGCGCGCTCAACTCGACCTCGATGTCCATCGTACCCCAGGCCACCTCCATGAGGTGGCGAAGCGCCGCGTCGTCGAGCAGCGCGCCCACACCCTCCAGGCTCGCCAACCGCATCAACGTCGCGTCCACGAAATCCATCGACTTCCTCCCGTTCCCTGTTCAGAACCTCACGCAGACCGCGCGTCGCGTCGCACCATGCACCACCCCTCACCGCGCGTCCACGCGCTTGCTTCGAGCGCCACGCGCATACTATAGGTCCCACGCTCGCGCGTCGTCAGTCGCGCCACAAGCCATCCAACCGACCACGCGCCTACAGGAGCACCCCGTGTCGAACTCGACCATCGTCGCCAACAAGATCGTCCTCATGCACTACACGCTGACCACCAACGAGGGTGAGGTGCTCGACTCCTCACGTGAGGGTGAGCCGCTCCCTTACCTCCACGGCCACGCCAACATCGTGCCCGGCCTCGAGGCCGCGCTCGAGGGCAAGTCCGCGGGCGAGAAGCTCAAGGTCGTCGTCACCCCCGAGGAGGGCTACGGCGTGCGCCAGGACCTGTCTCTTATACACATCTCCGAGCCCACGAGACAGGCAGAAATCTC
>CAJXPN010000759.1 GCA_913058025.1 uncultured Myxococcales bacterium
GGGCTCGGAGATGTGTATAAGAGACAGCTCGAGGGACCACGCGCGGTGGACAATCGGTGAATAGCTCAGCGGGAGAGCGGTCGCCTCACGAGCGATAGGTCGCAGGTTCGATCCCTGCTTCGCCGACTCGGCCTTCCACCCCGGGGCCCTCGAACGAGGGCTCCGGGGGGGCGGGTCATCATATGGGGCCGCATGTACCAAGGGCGGCGAGGATGCCTGGCAAGGATCCTGAGGTGGGTTCGATTCCCATCGGCTCCATTCACTCCCTCCGAGGGGAGTGTTCACAAGCGCCTGTAGCTCAATGGTTGAGCGCTGGGTTCCCAATCCGGAGGCTACGGGTTCGACCCCCGTCGGGCGCTCTCCGGCGCGTCTCTCGAGAGAGAGGCGCGCCGGTTCATATCGAGGCGAAGCTCAACTGGATGAGCGCCGGACTACGAATCCGGAGGGTGCAGGTTCGACTCCTGCCGTCTCGACTTCTCCTTCAACCTCATGAGCGCGTGGCGTGTGGTCACGTCGGGAGTTCGGCCATGATCCTCTACGACGACGTCACGATGGTCCTCGAGGCTATGGACATCGACCCGGTCATGGGAGCCCGCGACTGGATCTCGGGCTACCACGTGGAGGACGCGCTCGCGCTCGCCGAGGCGTTGTTCTGGAGCCAGGCGCGTCGCCCGAAGTGGACGAGCAAGGTCGCCGGCGATCCGTTCCGCCAGGAGCTCGCGCGCTGGCAGGACGAGCTCATGATCGAGCCCGCCGCGACGGAGTGGGCGCGCCCCGTGAGCCCCTCGTACTTCACGTGGCGCCCCGGCCCGGAGTACATCGCGCAGAAGGTCTGCGACTTCTTCAACGACCGGGACATCTTCTCGGATTTGGACGGCAGCGAGGCGACCTGGCGCGTGGCAGAAAACCGCAAGGAGAGGAGCTACAGCGGCGCGAGCAAGTACCTGCGCGTGCTGCTCGACAACCAGGACGGGAGGCCGCACATGCTCGTCCAGGTGCCCGCATTCCACGCGTACGCGACGACGTGTCAGCTCAAGGCCGAGCTCGCGCGGTACCTGTTCTCCGCGCTCGAGGTCGCCATGTCCAAGAGCTGGTTGGGCTACGGCCCCAAGCGCCGGCCGTTCTTCGACGCGATGTCCTACGTGGACGCGCTCTGGGGCGCCGAGCTCATGAACTGAGGCGGCCGCCAGCCGATCGTCTCACAGGCCGTACCGCCGACCACTCAGGGGTCAGCTCGCTTCGCGCGAGCTGGCCCCTCTCAGCTTCGCCTCGATGAGCGCGAGCGGGCCGAATCCCGCGATGGCGCAGCCGATGAGGGGCATCGACAGCGGGAGCCAGCGCAGCCCGAGCGGCGCGTCGTCGTTGACGCCCGAGATCGCGAGCAGCGCCAGCCCCACGCACGCCGCCACGCACCCGAACACCTGACGCGCGACGCCCACGGGAGGGCGGCCGGAGGTGCGCTCGAAGCGCCTGAACACGGCGACGAACGGCACCGTCCCCACGGCGAACGCGAGGATCCAGAGCGGTCGGATCGACCACCAGGCGCCTGTGCCTGGCACGGGCTCGAGGCCGACGCCTCCGAGCAAGAAGCCCAGCCCGAAGAGCAGCATCATCGAGGTGCTGTGCCACAGGAACAGCGTCATGATCATGGAGTTCGCGAGCACCGTCGCGGCCCAGGGCTTTCGCCCCGAGAGCCACCTGTTCGCCGCGCCCTGGAGGGCGAGCAGCAGGCCGATCTGCGCGAGCCCATGCGCGAGGATCGGGAGCTTGGGTGGGCGCGTGTTCGACAGAGGCGTGACGCCGTCCGGGAGCATCTGGCCGGGGACGCCGACGAGGCTCACCGGGTACGGCCCGTAGTGCACGAGCGCGACCAGCGCGACGAGCCCCGCGATGCCGACCCCGAGCGTCAGGCCGCCCGTCTTCAGGCCGTCCTGCCACGCGTAGCCGAGCTGGTGTACCGCCAGCCAGATGAACAGGAAGTTGCTCCACGCCATCCAGCGCAGCGACGGGACCTGGAAGAAGATCACGTCCATCACCACCGCGCACGCCATCAGCGCCACGACGGACGCCATCCCGAAGCGCTCCCACGCCTTGTGCGTCCACGGCACGGTCATGCACACGAGCGTGTAGACGGCCAGGAACCATGTCGGGACGAGCGCGATCTGGGAGCCGCTCTTGATCATCTCGGGGGGGACCCCGAGCGCGTGCCCGATCGCGGCCGCCGCGGCCCAGAAGAGCAGCAGCGCCAGCGTCGGCCCGAGCAGGCGCTCGAGCCTGGAGCCGAACCACTTCCCGAACGTCCCGCCCTTGCGCAGCGTGGCCTCCCAGGACATCCCGTTGGAGAAGCCGCCCACGAAGAAGAACACCGGCATGACCTGGAAGCACCAGGTCAGCCAGCGTGACCACGGCTCGATCGCGAGGAGGTGCTCGATCGCGGGCGCGCCGTCCTTGAGGAACGGCGCGGCCATGGTCCAGTGGCCCATGACCACGCAGCTGATCGCGATCGCGCGCAGCAGGTCCGCGTAGCGGTTTCGTGACTCTGGCGTGCGGTCGGCCATGTCGAGCGCGCGCGCCCACATGCCCTTGGGGGCGTCATCGGACATGGGGTCCTCGGTGTGGTGGTGGTGGGCAGATTCTAACGAAGTGCGCGCGCCACGCCACCCCACACTCGCTGGTCTCACTCCGCACCGACGCCGTCCTCATTGAAGTCCGCCGTGTCGCACAGCTCCTCGCAGGTCTCCTCCACCTCCACCGTGCACAGGCCCGACTCGCAGGGGTAGTGATCCGTCGACATCGTGTTGCCGTTTCCGCAGTCGCAGTGGTGGACGGGGCACTCCGTGCGATCCTCGCAGCGGAGCTCGTCGGTGCCCGAGAAGGAGAACGACGTGAAGAGCCACGAGGAGTCGACGCCGTCGAGCATCTGCACGTGGTAGCTGTAGTAGCGTGAGGTGAAGGTCATCGTCGTCATCGCCCCGTCGCGAGGCTGCGCACGCGTCTGCTCGGCGTCGACGACCGGGAAGACGCCTCCTTCCTCGGTCCTGACGGTCATCTCCACCGGCTCCTCGGGAGGGAACGGCGGGTTGGGGTAGTTGATGGACTCGATGAGGGTGGCGACGTGTCGGTACGAGCCGTCGAGGACCACGTAGCGGCGCGTGCCTTCGCCTCGGCTCAGGAAGAACGTGTGATCGGACGGGAATGGAGAGAGGTAGAAGGCGTCTGCGTCGAGCGCGCCGTTCGCGGTCACGACCAGCTCACCGAGCCCTTCGACCTCCTTGCCGGTTTGGGCGTCGACGAGGCCGTCGGGCGCGTCGGACTCACCCGCGAGCGTCTTGCCGGTGGTCTCGGCGGCCTCGGGAGCGTTCGTGG